>CAZBBD010000112.1:0-1513 GCA_964490315.1 uncultured Candidatus Saccharibacteria bacterium | reverse complement strand
ATTTATGCGTAAAACTCATACTATAGATGCTACAAATAAAGTTTTGGGTCGCTTAGCTTCAGAAATTGGATTACTTTTGCGGGGCAAATATAAAAGTGATTTTGTACCTTACCGAGATATGGGAGATTTTGTAGTAGTTAGAAATATCGATAAATTAAAGATTACTGGGAAAAAAATGGAGCAAAAAAAATATTTTCACCACAGTGGTTATTTAGGAGGTCTTAAAGAGATTCCCTTGAAAAAACTTTTTAAGACCGATCCTGGAAAAGTTTTAAAGAAAGCAGTGTTTGGAATGCTGCCTAAAAATAAATTAAGAGCGGAACAAATAAAAAGGTTAAAGATAAAATGAAAAAATCTGTAATAAAAAAAAGAGAAAAGTTAAAAGAGACTAAGAAAGTAATTTCTGAAAAAGTGGTTAAAAAACCAAAGCCCGAGCGTTACTTTGAAGCAGTAGGCAGAAGAAAGACAGCTGTGGCTCGGGTTAGACTTTTTACTAAAGGCGAGAAGGTATTCTTAGTTAATAAAAAGCCTTTAGAAACTTATTTCTCCACCTTTGAACTTCAACAAATTGCTAAAGTTTCTCTGGAAAAAATGAATTGCCTTGATAAATTTAAAATTTCAGCCATAGTGAAAGGAGGAGGATTAAACGCCCAAGCTGAAGCCGTAAGACACGGTATAGCTCGGGCTCTGGTAGTTTTTAATCCTGATTTTAGAAAAAAATTAAAGAAAGCAGGTTTTTTAATCCGTGATTCAAGAATGAGAGAGAGAAAAAAATTCGGCTTAAAACGCGCCAGACGAGCCCCCCAATGGAAAAAGAGATAATATGTTAAGAGAATTAATTGATAAATTTTATTTAGATCGTCAAGGAGACAGAGAACAGCACCATTTTTATATTACTGATGCTGGAAAATGTCCCCGAGCAATATTTTTTAAATTTAAAAAAGCTCCCCGAGAAGAAATGGAGCCGAGGGTTTTGAGAATGTTTGATCACGGTGATCACATTCATCAGCTTATTATGAAGCCCTTGCTCAGCATAAGAGAAATTCATGTGGTTGCGTCAGAAGTGAATATTCCTCCTCAAGAATTAATTACTGGGCGAGCTGATGCCATAATTAGTGATGGCAAAGAGCAGTATGTTCTGGATATTAAAAGTATGAACGGCATGATTTTTAATAATTTAGCTCAGCCAAAAGAAGAGAATGTTAGTCAGCTCCAGCTTTATTTGCATTTTTTTAAAATTTCAAAAGGAATACTGCTTTATGTAAATAAAGATACTCAAGAATTAAAAGAATTTCCGGTTAATTATGATTCAAATCTTGCTAAATCACTTTTGAACCAATTGGCCGATCTAAAAACAAAAATTAATTCAAATATTATCCCTCAGAGGCTTCCGGATTGGCCGGAAAACTGGCAGTGCCGATATTGTCAATTTAAAGAAATATGTCCAATGACCGGAGAAAACGAGGTTAATTGGGAAGATTTTAAAAAGAAAGTCGATGAATCTAAAAATTCA
>CAZBBD010000111.1:0-1523 GCA_964490315.1 uncultured Candidatus Saccharibacteria bacterium | reverse complement strand
AGGAGACGCCTTAGTTTTAAAGAGTAATTCACGAAAAGTGGTGGTGGGTCGCCATAAAAAAATAAAAATAAAAATTAATAAAATAATCCTAAAAACAATAGTTTTCCCCCAGGCAGGGGGAGAAAACCAAGGGGGCAAATTTAAGAGAGGTAAAAACAAAATCAAAAAAAATCCAATTAGATAAACCCAGTAAAATTTATTATGGGTTTGGATTATTTCTTTTGGTTCCATACACCCATATAATACAATAAAAAATGTTTTTAATCCACAAAAGTAGGGCCTTAATGACCCCTATTGACACCATTTTATGAGTGGTTTATTATGAGAGCATGCCAGAAATAAGAACCTTGCCTTCGGCAAGAACCTTGAACGCTTCGCGTATTCTAAGAACCTTGCCTTCGGCAAGAACCTTGTTTCTGCCAAAAAGTTTATAATTTTTCACTTCGCTCAAAAATATGCTAGAAATAAAACCAAATGAGGTTTATACAACAGAAGAAGCCCGTGGTTTTCTGAAGATAAGCGAAAGTACCACCAAACGCTTTTTGAAAAAGGGAATCCTCAGGGCAAATAAAATTGGCGGAAGATACCGGATTTTGGGCGCTGAGCTTTTAAGATTGGTTTCTCCGAAAGCTGAAGTAAAAGCTAAGCGTTTATACCGCCACCTTAAGCAAAAGACAAAAAAAACCATTGAGAAGTGGTAATTTTATATAAAAAGGTCAAAGTAAAAAATAATAAAAAATAAAATAAAAAATTATGTCAAAAACAATTTTAGTCACCGGAGGGGCAGGGTTCGTGGGTCATCATTGTATTGATCACTTGCTCAAAAACACTGCTTGGAAAATAATAGTTTTAGACTCTTTAAATTATGCTGGCAACATGAACAGAATTACTGATAGTGAAGCCTATGATCCAAAAAGAGTAAAATTTGTCTGGCATGATTTAAAAGCTCCGATTTCAGGAACTACCCATAAATTAATTGGAGAATTAGACTGTTGTATTCACTTTGCAGCAGAAAGCCATGTTGACAAAAGTTTAGAAGATAGCGTCCCTTTTGCAATGTCAAATGTTGTAGGAACGGCGAATTTATTAGAATATATCAAACATTATCAGCCCCGATGTAAAACCCTAATTTTTTCTACCGATGAAGTTTTCGGTCCAGCTCCGGAAGGGGTTTATTATAAAGAAGATGATAGATTTAAACCCTCTAATCCTTATTCAGCCAGCAAAGCCGGAGAAGAAATGATAGCTTACTCTTTCGCTCACTCATTTAAACTGCCAATTTCAATTGTAAGATCAATGAATATTATTGGTGAGAGACAACACCCTGAAAAGGTCATTCCAAAAATAATGAGAGCACTTTTAACCGGAGAGAAAATAATTTTGCACGGAATAAATAAAAATGATGTAGCTTCAAGATGCTGGATTCATGCCAGAAACGTATCTGATGCTCTGCTTTTCTTATTAAACAAAGCAGAAAGAAAAGAATTCTATCATATAGTCGGGGAGGAAAAGACGGTGTTAGA
>CAZBBD010000110.1:0-1526 GCA_964490315.1 uncultured Candidatus Saccharibacteria bacterium | reverse complement strand
TTTTGCCATCTTGGCACCTCCTTTTATTAATTTTATTGATCAAGTTTACCATCCAGCAGCACAGAGCGCGCCCCCCATACTGCCATCGGGTGGAAGAAGTTCATATACTCCTCTTCCTTCAGTATACATAACTCCTCCTGTAATTTCTTCTTTTCCGCATTTCTTGCACTTTCTTATTGTAGCCTGTATTCTACTTGTCCCCTCAAGCCACTCTTTCCCTTCTTCTTCTCCCCATTCGCATTCGCATTCGCATTCGCATTCTGCCATCTCAGCATCTCCTTTTCGGTTTTTTTATTCCCTATTCAATTTTTCGTGAGCTACGCTTTATCCTCCTATTTTTGATAGTATGGATATTTTAGCAAATTGATTTTAAAATGTCAATTAGATATAATAAAAAGAAGTCGATGAAGCTAAAGCTTCATCTCCACCTTCGCCCGCTTTAGCGGGCTCGGTATATGATTAAAAGAACCCGGACAATTTTATTTTTGATTTGTTTGTTTTTATTTATTTTAATTGCTCCTTCAGTAATTTTTTATTCTCAAGGTTACCGATTTGATTTTGATCCGCCAGCTGGCGGAATAAAAATTACTCAAATTGGCGGTTTATTTCTAAAAGTTGAACCAAAACAAGTTGAGATTTATTTAGATGGCAAATTAAAGAAAAAAACTGATTTTTTCTTTGGTTCGGCTTTAATTGAGAATTTATTGCCAAAAAAATATAAAATAGAAGTAAAAAAAGAGGAATATCATCCTTGGGAAAAAATTTTAGAAATAAAAGAAAAACAAGTTACTGAAGCCAAAAATATTGTTTTATTTCCCAAAAATCCGAATTTCACAATTTTAACTAAAACTGCAGAAGATTTTTGGTTTTCTCTCGATGGTAAAAAGATAATTTTATACGAAGTCGATGAAGCTAAAGCTTCATCTCCACCTTCGCCCGCTGAAGCGGGCTCAGTAATTGATGAAAAAGGTTGGGCTTTAAAACTCTATGATTTAGAAAAAAAAGTTAAAAGTCATCTAATTGCCGAAAGTGATATTTATTCCGAAGAGGTTGATTTACTAAAATTAGAATTTTCTAATTACGAAGAAATTTCCTTAGAGGTAGGGATGAAGGAGCAACTAAAATATTTTACTTTAGAAATTGATAAAATACTTCCGGTTCTAACTGAAGTTAAAGAAGAATTACCTCTTTTTGAAGATGCTATAGTTTATCAAATTATTGGCAAAGATACATATTATCTGGATAATCTTGGCCATCTTTTAAAAAATGAAGAGAAATTAACTGAAAAACCTTTTCCAGTCAAGCCGGAAACTGAATATACTTTGGAAATATTTCAAAACTTTATTTTTCTAAGGGAAAGTCAGACTTTATATCAATTTAATCCTGATTCAAAATCCTTTGAGAAGTTTTTTGAACCAATAAAAGACTTAAAAATTTCTCCTAGTTATAAAAAATTAGTTTATTTTTCTAATTATGAAATCTGGATTTTATTCTTGAAAGGCGAACTTGGCCAGCCCCAAATAAAA
>CAZBBD010000109.1:0-1540 GCA_964490315.1 uncultured Candidatus Saccharibacteria bacterium | reverse complement strand
CGGCTCTAATCAGCAAGTCCAGGTCAGAAGTCCAGAGATTTTGAGAAATTGCGTTTTCAGTAATTTTCTCTAAAGGAATTTTCTTTTTAATTATATTTTTAATAGCTTCAATAATTTCAGCCCTTCCCCCGTAACTTAAAGCGAAATTTAAAACCATTCCTTTATTATTTTCAGTTAGCTCCTCAATATCTTTTATTGTTTTTTGCAAGGTCCTTGGCAGTCTTTCTCGTTGGCCAATTACTTTGATTTTTATCCCTTCTTTGTGAATCGCTTGAATATTTTTCTTATTAAATGCTTGCCCAAGCAGTTTCATCAGGTAATCTACTTCGGTTTTTGAACGTTTCCAGTTTTCAGTAGAAAATACAAATAAGGTTAAGATCTTTATTCCCCTATTTTTTGACCATTTTATTACTTTTTTTATTTTTTCTTCTCCCCGACGGTGACCTTCAAAAGTCGGCAATCTTCTTTCTTTTGCCCATCTCCGGTTCCCATCAATAATAATGCCTAAATGATATGGAATTTTTTTCATTTTGATTTATATTAAAAAGTCGCCTTCTATTTTAATATTTTTCGGTAAAAGCCAGGGGAAATTAAAGCCCAAAAAATAAACAGTCTTAGTAGCAATTTTTGAAAGAATAATTTTGGGTAAAAAAAACCTTTTCATAGCATTCTTATATTTTAATAAATCTGGGAAATTTTTCAAGAGGATATTAGCCGCTGTCAATCCCCAGACTACCCCACCGCCTGACCAAGGCTTAGTTAAACCCGCTGCGTCTCCACAAAGAGTAATTTTTGCGTTGGAAGGAACCATAAACCCTTGTGGCACGATCGCTGAATTTATTCTATCCAGAGAAAGGTTGTTTTTTTTAAGAAAGTCATTAAAAAATTTTTTTACTCGTTCTGGTTTTTCAATTATTCCATACTCTACTTCCCTTTCTCTGGGGATTTTCCAAATAAAGCCATTTTTGGTGGGCCAGGTCTCAACAAACCCCACACCATTTTTAGAAAAAAGTGGTGTGGGGATAAACCCCTGAATAGCTAAACGAAATTCTGGCTCAACTAAACCTAATTTTCTTCTACTGAAAGAATTTGCTCCATCACAGCCAATGGTTCTATCAAATCCCGGAGGGAAGGAATCTACAAGATGATTTAAAAAGATTTTTGCCCCTGCTTTTTCAGCTAAACCAGCTACCAGCCGATCTAAATCAAAATGGCTCATCACTAAAAATCTCTTGGAAAAACTGATATTTACTGTCTTTTTAGGGGGTCGATGAGATTCGCTCATCTCCACCCTTCGCTGTCGCTCGGGTAAATGGATTAAAGCTGACTCTATCCGCTTTTGGATTAATTTTTGGCTTTGAGGAATGAATTCTAAAATTCTTTCACTAAAAAGTCCGGAACATACTTTTTTCCCGATTTTTTCTTTTTTTTCAAAAACTGTTACCCGGTAACCTTTTTCAGATAATTTCCAAGCCAGATATAGCCCGGAAATTCCGGCTCCAATGATAGCTACTTTCATAGCAAGTTTTTATTCATAAGT
>CAZBBD010000108.1:0-1559 GCA_964490315.1 uncultured Candidatus Saccharibacteria bacterium | reverse complement strand
AGTGCTGTTTGAGTTATCTACATACTTTACTCCAAAATAACCTGGAGTAAATTTCTCTGGCTCCATTTTGGGAACATAGAAGACCATCCACCCTGGAAAACCCTCAATCTTCTCTGTCCTTTCTACATTCAGGTATCCCAGGTCACGATCTGCAATTGAGGACCCCATTACTATATGAGCGAAGATATCATCTCCAACTTCCAGGACCCTTTCTACCATCGCTTTGGCTAAGTGCTTAGCCACCTTTTCCTCCTTTTTTGTGTATACCTTCATATAGGCCTCCTTTTTTTACTTCTGCGCAATCCTGTAAATATCCTATATAATAAAAAGAGCAATATTAATGTTATTATATAAGCACGGTTTTAAATCCTTGTCAAGATCAAAGACGATTATTTTTCAAAAACTTCTTTATTAATTTTTCAGCTTCTTTGTAATTTTTTACCCAATGAATTCTTTGATCACGTTTTCCGCCCGAGGCGGAGCCGCCGTGGGCGGAAAACCAGGTCATTTGACGTTTTGCAAAATGTTCAATTTCTTTTTCTAATTTTTCTATCATTTCCTGATAATTTAATTTTTTTTGGAGATATTGAGCAATATATCGATATTCCAATCCGAGCTCCTCTAATCTCTTCCAGGAAATGCCGGATTTTTTTAACTTTTTTACTTCAGCAATCATTCCCTTCTTTAATCGCTTCAAGAGCCGTCTTCTAATTAAGGAGTTCAGCTTCTTTCTCTCTTTTTTAATCTCAATCATTAAAACCGGATAGGGAAGAGGGGATTTTTTTAAAATAGGGACCGGTTTTTTAGTTTTAATAATAATTTCTAAAGCCCTAATCAATCTTCTTTTATTTTTTCTTTCAATAGTTTTAGCCCTTTTGGAATCAAGCTTTTTTAACATTTTATAAAGTTCTTCAGCAGATTTTTTCTCCAAATTTTTTCTTAATTTCCAATCAGGAGGAATCTGGGGGATTATAATTCCATCAACTACTGCTTGAATATAAAAGCCAGTTCCACCGCACAAAATTGGGATTTTACCTTTTTTTAAAATTTTATTTATTGCCCCCACCGCTAATTTTCTATACTGGACTACGCTAAATCTTCTTTTTGGCGAGGCAACATCCAAAAGATAGTGGCAGATACCTTTCATTTCTTTTTTGGTAATTTTTCCTGTTCCAATATCCATTCCTTTGTAAACCTGCCTGGAATCAGCCGAAACAATTTCGGCACCACTTATTCCAAATTTCTTTTTAGCTTGCCCTGAGCTAAGTCGAAGGGCCATTTTTACTGCTAATTCCGATTTTCCCGAAGCGGTCGGGCCCAAAATAACAATAAGTTTTTTAGACATTGTTTTTAAGAATTTCTCTTACTTTTTTAGTCATCAATCCACTATTCCATTATAACGTCCGATCGGTCATTATAACGGATTAATTATTGAGGCCTTTTCCCTTTAATCCCCAAGGCAAGACATCAATAATTTTTACTTTTACGAATTGGCCAATTAAATTAGTAATTGGTAACGGGTAATCAGTAACTGGTAATTTAAATTTAACAGTTTTATA
>CAZBBD010000107.1:0-1571 GCA_964490315.1 uncultured Candidatus Saccharibacteria bacterium | reverse complement strand
TAATTGGATTTCCCATATCTAAAACAAAAACTTCTCCTCCTTGACCCATAGCTCCTGCCTGCATTACTAAAAGACAGGCTTCAGGAGTAATCATAAAATATCTTTTCATTTCAGGATCAGTAACCTCTAAGGGTTCCCTTCTTTTTATTTTTTCCCTAAAAATTGGAATAACACTTCCCCGGCTATCTAAGACATTACCGAATCTCACTGAAATAAATTTGGTTCCATTATTTAAAATCTGGCAAACCATCTCCCCCAATCTTTTGCTGGCTCCCATAATTGAGGTGGGGTTCACTGCTTTGTCAGTAGAAACAAAAATAAATTTTTCTGCATCATATTTTAAAGTGGCTTCAGCAATTATTTTTGTTCCAAAAATATTATTCTTTATTGCCTCATCGGGATGTTCCTCCATTAAAGGAACATGTTTATAAGCTGCGGCATGAAAAATGACACCTGGTCGGAATTTCTCAAAAATCCGCTCAATTTTTTCTTTATCTTGAATATCAGTAATTATTGAAGTCGTTTTTAATTTAGGGAATTTATCTTCTAACTCCTCTGAAATATTGAAAATACCGGTTTCGTCCTGATCTAAAATTAAAAGTAAAGAGGAATTGAATTTCGCAACCTGGCGGCAGAGTTCAGAACCAATAGAACCGGCAGCTCCGGTAATTAGAACTACTTTATCTTTAATAAAATTTTCAATTGATTTTAAATCTAATAAAACCGGCTCTCTTCCTAATAAATCTTCAACCTGAACTTCTCTTAAATTTCCAATCGAAACTTCACCATTAATTACTTCGGCAAGGGAAGGAACTACTTTAATCTTTTTTAACTTAGCTTTCCTTCCCTGCTCCACTGCTTTTTTAATAGCCTCAGATCCGGCTGAGGGTAAAGCAATAATCATTTCTTCTATTCTCTGACTTGCTGCCAATCGAGGAATATCATTAATTTTCCCCAAAACTTTAAGCCCATGAATTATCACTCCTTGTTTTATAGGATTATCATCAATAAAACCAATTGGCAAATAGGAACTAGGCCTGGAGCTTAAAATGCTCCTTAAAATCTGCTCGCCGGCATCCCCAGCTCCAATAATTAAGGTCCTCTCTTTTTCTGCTTTTTCTCCTTGGAATAGTTGAAGATAAATCCTTTTTGAAAAACGAATTCCTCCACAAAATAGAAAAACTAAAAAATAGGTAATAAAAATGGTAGAACGAGGAAAGCCGATAAATGGAAAATAATCTCGAAGAACCAAAAGAGAAGCTCCTAAAAATAAAAAACTTAAAGTTGCAGCTTTAAACAGGGAGATTAACTCGTCGGTGCTGACATAAGACCAGGAAAAAGAATAAAGCCGGGAAAAATAAAAAATTGGGAGACAAAAAATTAAAGCCAGAATAATCATCCCTTGAATAGTACCAGCAAAATATTGCCCGGGAATCTCGCCCTCAAACCTTAAAAGAAAGGCCAAATAAACTGATAAGGAAATCAGTACTGTGTCCCCAGCTATAAAAAACATCATTCGGGTTTTTGCTGTTCTCTTTAAAATTTTTTTAAATAATTTTATTTAAATTCTT
>CAZBBD010000106.1:0-1585 GCA_964490315.1 uncultured Candidatus Saccharibacteria bacterium | reverse complement strand
AATCTATTTGCAATTTCTATGCATTCAACAATTATTTTAGCTAATACCCATGAAGCTTTTATTGGAAGTTTATATCTTGACCAGGGATATTCAGCTTGTCAAAAATTTATTAAAAAATATTTAATAAAAGAACTTCTTCATATTATTGAAGCTGGCCTTTTCAAAGATGCTAAATCTCACTTTCAGGAAGAAGCTCAAGAAAGAGTAGGGATTACTCCAACCTACAAGGTTTTGGAAGAATGGGGTCCAGACCATGCTAAACACTTTATTATTGGTTGCTTTCTTAATAAAGAATTAGTGGCTAAAGGTGAAGGTTCTTCAAAGCAAGAGGCAGAAGAAACAGCTGCCAAAAACGGGTTAGAGGTAAAAAATTGGTAGGTCGCTTCGGAAACGCAATTTTTAGGACACGCTCTGTCCCGCTAGCCCGGGACAAGCTCCTTTCCTCGGCAAATTCCGCCTTTGACCAGCTAAACTAGTCTTCGGCGGACCATGCAATTTGCCTGTGGATGGTCCATAAAAGTTGGTTCCCTCGCTTAAGATTAATTGAAAATTAAACCATTGAAAATTAAGAATCTATGTTAGTTATAAAATTTTTCAGAGTCGGTAAAAAAAATCAGCCATTGTTTAAAATAGTAGTGACTGATAAAAGAAGACCTCCGGCTGGTGGACGTTTTGTAGAGGAGGTTGGTTTTTATAATCCTCAAAGTAAAGAAAAGGTTTTAAAAGCAGAGCGAATTAAGTATTGGTTTTCGGTGGGAGCTAAGCCATCTCCGACAGTTTATAATTTATTGATTTCAGAAAAAATTGTTGAAGGCAAAAAAATTCCAAAACATAAAAAACCAAAAAAGAAAAAAGAGGAAAAACCAGCTTCGGAGAAGCCAACGGAAGAGAAATCAAAACCAGAGGAGCCGAAAGAAGAGGAGCCGATCGAAGAGAAACCAAAAGAAGAAAAACCTAAAGAGGAAGCTCCAGAAAAGGAGGAAAAAAAGAAAGAGACCCCGCTTGAAGAAGATAAATCTTCTTCTCGCCCTTCACCTTCTGAAGAAGGTTTGGAGAAAGAAGAAAAGAAGGAAGAAGTACTAAAGGAAGAAAAAGAAGTGCCCAAGGCCCCGCCTGAAACTGCAGAAAAGAAGCCATAAAAAAAGAAAAAAAGAGAATAAAAACATCTCTCTTCTTAGCCCCACGCCCGACTCAGGTAGTGGGGCTTGACAAATTGTAAAAGGGTGTTATAATGTAGGCGAAAGGAGGGAAGTAGATAATATAATGTCTATACATACGTATGTCCCTGGCGGAAGGTTAAATGCCGAAAAATCCAGGGGCTAGCCCGCGCGTCGGAGGGTCAAAATTGCGAAGATTACCGGCTACAAAATAACGTATATCTTCGCATCTATCTTTCAACCCATAAAAACTTATAGGCTGAAAGATGGGGAAAAGACTTGACAAGATTTAAATAGTATGCTATAATACAGGTATTAAAGGAGAGAGTAAAGATTTTAATAATATGACCTCTATAGGCGGCTCTCTCCGAGAGCCGCCTATGGCTTAAATGAAATAGTAACGAGAGAATTTTTTTTGAGAATTCTTA
>CAZBBD010000105.1:650-1610 GCA_964490315.1 uncultured Candidatus Saccharibacteria bacterium | reverse complement strand
CTGGGACCTCCGTGTAAGTTGAAAACAATATCAATTGTTTTTCCTTCGCCGTTAAGCGCTAGTAAAACCTTCTTAAAATTATCATATGAAGCCCTTTGGTCGCTTAAAACTACTATTTTTCCATAACCCGCAGCTGCCTTTTTATATCGGCCCACCAAATAATTTTCACCGTAAATATCAACTATCTCTAACAAATCCTTGTCTTTTAATTCTTCTTTTTTAACCTTAAAAAGAAAGGAAAAAACTCTATCTACTAAATCTTTGTTCTTTTTATACTCTTCCTGGATATCAAACGATAGGTTAAAGTTGTTTTCTATAACAATCAAAAGAACCCTGTTCTCTAAGTTTTTAGCAAGCCTTTTTTCGGGCAAATAATCATTAATCAACCAATAAGATAGACTCCCTAAAACAATGATCAAAATAGATGCAATTAATAGATGCTTAAATCCTATTTGCCCCATTAACATTCTTCCATTCTACCAAAAAACCGCCCTTTTGGCGATAAAAGTTCGAAAGTATAACTGGGGGTATGCTAAATTTGAGTTCAAAATTGAGTGCTGCGGGGCTTGGACTCGAACCAAGATCTTAGGAGCCAAGGTCCCAGGTGCTACCATTACACCACCCCGCATTATTTACAGACTCCTTCAATCCAACCTGTGATTTCTCGATTAAAATTACTACTTTTTCTAATGCTAATTCTTAATTGACCATAATAATTTTTACCAATATTTTTTCTCTTCGGGTTTAAATTATGTTTTTTCCATCGAATTTTTTTAAATTGATTTAAAGAGAAATTTGTCATTTTTACCCAATAATTTTGTACTTCTCTCTTTCTTTTCACAGCAGTTTTATGAAGGTAAATTTCGAAAACGATATCTTTTTTAGGAATTTTACATACTTTTTGAAGCCATTTTAAAAATAACTTTATCATTTCGGGGTCTGAGTTACCAAATTGAACAC
>CAZBBD010000105.1:0-640 GCA_964490315.1 uncultured Candidatus Saccharibacteria bacterium | reverse complement strand
TAAAGTTGTGATGACTGGGTCTGTTGCTAATACAAATTTAACACTATTTGATTTAGTTCTCTCTTTTGATCCCTCTGCCCAATAAAGAGCAGCTCCGATTAGCCATAAATCCCGCCTAGATAATTTTCCTATTTCCTTTCTTGCCTTATCTTTTATTTCTTTTGTGATAGCTAATCTATAATCTCTTTTGGCCTTTGCTCCTCGGAGAGCAGCAGCAAGTTTTTTCTCTGTTAATCTTTGCCTTTGTTTTTTAGCTAATCCAACACTTCTTAACCATAAAGATAAAGTGGATTTAGCCACAGGAACCCCTTTTAAAATTTCAGAATAAGAAAACCCTTTTTTTCTGAGCTTTATTGCTCTTTCTTTTTCTTTGGTTTTTAATATCATGAACCACGGATTAGTCTTTTTTAATTATATCATCGTGGTTCAAAGAATACAAGGATAGATGAAAGCTACGCTTTCATATCCACGCTGCGTTCGGCTTGCGCCTCACTTGTGCATTCTATAATTGCTAATTCTAAAGGCAATTGGGGTATTGAGGAATATTTCATTTTGTTTTCTGCTTCCAGAAAAAGCTTTAAGATGTTTCTCAATTCAGTTTCTTTAAAAACAGCTGTTTGCTCTCCCAGTTTCTGGAACT
>CAZBBD010000104.1:0-1645 GCA_964490315.1 uncultured Candidatus Saccharibacteria bacterium | reverse complement strand
TACCAATTCAGCTATTCTCAGGCCGGTTGAAAAAAGAGTTTCCAAAATAACCCTGTCTCTTAGACCTAACTGGCTTCTGATATTAGGAGCCAGTAAAAGCTTTTCAATTTGCTCTAAATTGAGAAATTTCACAGTTTTTCCGGCTTTAGCGTCCTTAGGAAGGGCTATTTTACCCGGTGGTGTAGATTCTACGTCCTTGGCTACAAAATAGCCCAGAAGGGCTCTTAACGCGATTAAATAGTAGTTTTGAGTGACCTTCTTTAAAGAACGGCCCTTTTCGTCTGTATAACGACTTAAATATAAGCGATAAGCCCAAATATCCTCATTGGTCATCTGATGGGGTAAAAGATCCTCTTTTTGGGTCTTTTTTAGCCAAGAAACAAACTTAGCGAGGTAGTGCTGATAATTCTTCTGAGTTTTATCTGCTAAACCTTTTTCAACTTCACAATAATCTAAAAAGTCGGGAATATGTTTAATGATACTCTTATCTGATTTTTTCATATTTATAGGGTAGTGGTTAAGGAGTTCTTTTATTATGTATATCGGGCGGCGTTTTACCACTATTGTGCGACCTTTTCTACCTTAATAATAAATAGTCCAAAGGGCTATGTCAAGAGGAAAAATTCTTATCCCCTACGCTAATTTATATTATAAAAAGAGAGAGGGCACGGCGAAACACGGCGTGCCCATAACATCCCATCATCATCTGATGGTTTTGAGATTTTGTAAAAGAACTATAAAAAGAGCAGAGTGAGGAGGTTGGCCTTTGGTACTAGTAAACTGAATTAGGCGCGAAGGTGATGTCCATTACCTCAGAGCCCGTAGATAAAAATTAGTGCCAACTCTCCTCACTTACTTTAATAATAATTCCTCCATAACCCTTGTCAAGGGTCCTCATCTCCTCAAATATCACTTAATTAACCCCTTGAATCTTTCCCAAAGAGATTCGCCAATTTTCGGTAATTCTTCTTTCATTTCTTCTTTAATTTCTTCTTTTTCTTTTTGAAGTTCCTCTTCAATAACTGGCTTTCTTTTTTCTACTTCTTTTCCTAAAAGTCCTAAAATCTTTTGCCAAATGTTTTGGAGCCAAGGAAAGATAGAAGAGTTCCACCACCCTCTTGCTCCATCCCACATTTTTCCCCAAAAAGGTAGAACTTCTTCTTTCCAAATTCTCTCTAAGATTCCTGATAGTTTTTTTTGAGCGGTTCCAAGAGCTTCTTCCCCCATTTCTTTTGCTTCTTCTAAAGTTTCGGGGGATTTTACTGATTGATTTTGTAAAAAAGCAAAACTGGGAAACAAAAACCCAAATATCACTAAAATTATTATTATTCTCTTAGCCATTTTAATTAAATTAATTTTTTTGCTTCTTTAATTCTTCTTATTGTTTTTTCTTTTTTTAATATTTCAGCAACATCAAAAGGAGGAGCTGAGGCTTTTTTTCCAGTTAAAGCCACCCTAAAGGGCCATAAAAGATATCCCCTATCTCCTGCCTCGCCTGCCTTTTCAACTTCGGACATAATTTGACTTTCTAAATTCATTTTATTAAAATCTTCTGATTTTATTTTAGATAATATATTTTCTAATTTATCAAGAGAATTTTTTATTTCTTGGTCAGACATTTCGCCCCATTTTAATAAATCTTTAT
>CAZBBD010000103.1:0-1676 GCA_964490315.1 uncultured Candidatus Saccharibacteria bacterium | reverse complement strand
AGTCCAGGCCAGAAAGCAAGCGATTGAAAAAGCAAAAACCAAAGCCAAAGAATTGGCTTCCCAGTTAGGAATTAATTTAGTCAGAATTACTAAATTTAGCGAAAGTAGTGTTTTCCCTCGTTATTATGGCTTAAAAGAAGCAGCACCTATGGACATTGGTGGCGAAGAAACACCTCAAATAGAAGTCGGCGAAAACAAAATAACGGTAAGCGTAACCATCACCTACGAAATTAACTGAGAAAATGCTTTTGAAGTTGCCGAAAGATGAAAAAATTCATTGGACTAAGCATTCCAAGAAGAAAATGCGGCAGTATCAGCTGTCAGAAAAACGGGTCTTGCGGGTTTTGCGGCACCCGGATAGAAAAAAAACGGGAGTAGCTCCCAGAACAATTGCTGTGATGCAAATTACCGGAACCAAAAAATATCCCACTGAAATCTGGATGATGTACCAAATTAGAGATAAAAAGATAAAGATTATTAGTGCCTGGAGGTATCCCGGAAGAAGTCCGGTAGGAGAAAAACCGCCAATACCTGATGACATTCTTCGTGAGTTGGATAATCTAATTAAATAAAATTTAAAAACTTGATATTGTTTAATTCCCAGCAAACATCCTTGACAAGAGGGCTGTTTTAAGATAAAATTAACAAATAAAATTTTTTGAAAGGAGAAAGTATGGAGCACTTTTATAATTAGTTTAGTAATAGTTTGGTAAAAATTAAAAAAGAGAGGAGAGAAATAATAAAATGGCAAGTGGGGAAGTGATTTCGCTCTGTACGGTGAAGCTGATACGAGAAGAAGGGGAAATCAAAGATTGGTTGGCAAAAAACCCAAATCCACCTCTTATGGTAGAAGGATATGAGCGCGGAGCTGGATTTAACCTCCAACAACTAAATCAACATAATCACCAAACCTCTAAGGAAAGGTTGGAAGATATTGCTGAAGCCCAAAAAAGGATTAAAAACAAAACCTTTGGGGCTTGTGTTGATTGCGGTCAGGAGATTCCGGACGAGAGACTCATGCTCCTTCCTTATGCAACGCGTTGCGCTGTATGCCAATCTAAAAAGGGACTTAAAGTTCATTGATCATCTTGTGGGCTGGTAAATATCAGCCCACCCTTTTTTTCTTGACATATTGCATTTTATACGGTATAATTTTAATAGGTGAAGAATTAAAAAATAAATAAAGGAAGGAGGCCTAAAGTGGCGGAAGGAACAGATCGCCCAAAGGTAGCCCAGGGTCCGGAAAAGGACGGCGTAGTAATTATCGAATCTGGCCCTTCTGAAATCCATTTTAGAAGGGTAGGAAAAAACGAAGTAAAACCGATACTTTCTAAAAGATTTGATAGAGAAAGGGCAGAAGACGAGAGAGATCTAAGAATACCGGATTGTTATTTTTTGCCTGCCAGAAATCTTGCTAAAAGTGTTTTTGCAAGCCGGGAAAAAAGACAAAAGCAAAAGCAAAAGAAAATTCAAGAAAAGAGTCTCCAAGGGAAACTCATTTAGCACGGCCAAGGGTATCTAAAACAAACTAAGGTCGTGCTTTTTTTATTTAAAATAATGATATAATAAAGTCGATGAAGCAAAAGCTTCATCTTCACCTTCGCCCACCTGGCGCGGGCTCGGTCTATGAAGATTTTTGGCTGGGTTTTATTAATAGTTGGAGTCCTAATAATATT
>CAZBBD010000102.1:0-1688 GCA_964490315.1 uncultured Candidatus Saccharibacteria bacterium | reverse complement strand
CCCTTGTCCCGAAATCGGGCATAAGCCTCGAGTAAACACTCTGCTGCTTTCTCATAATAGCCCTCATCTACTGGCAACTTTGGGTTATAGTGAAGAATATTAAATGCTAATCCTTCTTGTAATCCAATTTCGTATTCAAAAAAATCAAGTATCTCAGAAAAATATCCCAAAACTAAAGGGGTTAATGTGCAAGAAAGTCCCACTTTAGCACCAACTTCCATAAGCATTTTATAGGCAGCAATCGCCTGCTGAAATGTTCCTTTCCCATTTTTGAAAATTCGATGGGCGTTATGAATTTCCTCAAAACCATCAATAGAAACTCCTACAGAAATCTGATGATCAACAAGAAATTTTGTCATTTCTCGGGTCAAAAGAGTTCCGTTAGTCACCATCGAAAGCTCAACGTTTTCTGGAAGGCGACCATCTTTAATAAGTTGCTCAGTGCACAGAGTAGCTTCAGTTAGAGCAGGGAAATTTAAAAGGGGTTCTCCTCCATAAAGCTCAATAGTAAGTTTCCTCTCTAAGCTGATGGGATATTTTTCATTCAGGCTAGCTAAAGTATCTAAAGCTGCTCGACACACATCCTTTTCCATTCTAATTGGACGGAAATCTGGAAATGTATATTTATTTTGGAAACAATAAGTACATTTGAGATTGCAATCGTCCGTTAATATTAAGTATATAACTCGAACAAATCGTTCTTCCTGAAGATCTTTTACTTTTTCTCTAAATACCCTTAATTCGTCATAATCTTCCGGAACTAATAATTTGGTCGCAATGAGGTGGGAAATTACATCCTGAGATGTTGCGTTTTTAGTAACATGGAAGACACAATTTTTTGGATTTTTTGGATGTTTAAAGTAATTAAGAATTCTATCTACAGTTTGTCTATCAAGGAATACGAGCTCCATATTAGTAGAATGATAAATTGCCACTACATTATTTCGATAAAAGGTCTTCAAAAAACGGGAATTTCTATATTTCTCCACGATATCACCTCCTTTAGATAAAACAATAGGGTGAATCCTCCTGTTCTTTCTTGGATTCACCCTTGATTCAACTTATGACGTAACATCTCAATATTTAACACCGGCTACATGAACTATAACAAGGACAAACTACACAGCCCATCCCTTCGGTGGAGATATATTTCTCGAGGTTGCCCAAAACCATCTTTCGGTCTTCAGCTTTAACAATTTGAAACATGCGTTTCTCATCAACCTTTGGCTTAATCCTTGCTTTCTCTATCATTTCACCTCCATATTTTATTGTTTAGGTACTAATTTTTTCTGGCAGTTTCACCTCCTTTCTTTTATTTTTGCCAGATGTCTATTTTCTTTATAATAAATTCTAAAAAACTTGTCAAGGTCATAAAAAGTCAAATTAAAAAGCCCAAAACCCTATTCCATTATAACGTCCGATCGGTCCTTATAACGGAATAGTCATTTGAGATGAGATGGT
The DNA here is from genome assembly GCA_964490315.1 of uncultured Candidatus Saccharibacteria bacterium. Classification (GTDB taxonomy): domain Bacteria; phylum Patescibacteriota; class Minisyncoccia; order Minisyncoccales; family CAZBBD01; genus CAZBBD01. The sequence goes on along the minus strand of CAZBBD010000102.1, from coordinate 227 downwards.
CGTTTGAGATAGAATAGTTATTTGAGGCTAAAGTACTTTTTAAGGTCTGTATCTTTTTTAATTTTATCTATCATCAAAAATCTAATATCACCCTTAAAATCCGTTTTCCACAATTTTAAGAGAGTTTTTAATTCTATTTCAACGCTATAAGGCACCACCCAAACACTTTTTTGAAGCTCTACAAACCCCATCCATTTTAATTCTTTTCTTAAAAATGTTCTGTCTTT
>CAZBBD010000101.1:0-1776 GCA_964490315.1 uncultured Candidatus Saccharibacteria bacterium | reverse complement strand
AAAGCGCCAATGGCTTTATTTGCCACCTATACCTCAACTCCCTGGGTTTATGGAATTTTAAGAGTTCAAAAGGATAGGGCATTGGATATTGTTGAAAAGCCGGCTCCCGGAAAAGAACCGTCTAATTTAAAGGTAGTCGGGACCTATCTTCTGCCTCGCAATTTTTTTGATTATTATCAAAAAGTAAAAAGACATATGTATGATTTTGAAGACTCCCTTTCCCTTTATATGAAAAAAAACAAAGCTAAAGTGAAAAAAATCAAAGAAGAATCTTTATCTTTAAAATATCCCTGGGATTTATTTAAAGTAAGCCGAGTTTTAATGGACCAATATTTAAAGCAAAAGATCGCTGGGATTTCATCTCATCTTTCACCTCGCCTTGCTTTGCAGGGCTCAGTGATTGAAAAATCAGCAAGAGTTGCCAAAAACGCAACTATTGAAGGAAAAGTTTATGTTGGCAAAAATACCAGAATTTTTGAAGGAGCGGTTATTAAAGGGCCTTGTTATATTGGCGACAATTGTGTTGTTGGAAATAATGCTTTAGTTCGGGAATACTCTAATTTGGAGAACGATGTTTTAATCGGAGCAATGGCTGAAGTTACTCGTTCGATTTTTCAAGAAAACGTTCATGCCCATTCCGATTTCTTCGGCGACTCAATTTTTGGCAGGGGGTGTAGATTGGGAGCAGGAACAATTACTGCTAATGTTAGAATTGATCGGGGAGAAATAAAATCAACTGTAAAGGGGGAAAAAATTGGCACCGGTTTGGATTCTTTAGGTTGTATTATCGGAGAAAATACCAAAACCGGAATTCATTGCTCTTTAATGCCGGGTAAATTTATTGGTTCAAATTCTTTAATTGGTCCCAAATCAATCGTTTCTGAAAATATTGAAGACAACACCACTTTTTGTACTGAATTTAAAGGAATTATAAAAAAGAAAAAATAATTTTGTTTGCCAAAATATAATAGGATTCTCACCATAGTGAGAATTTTAATTTGTCCTTGACATTAAAAAATAATCTGGTATTATATATTATCTTGAACGTTAACAAAAAAGGAGGGTAAGAACAGGAAATGCAAGCAATTAAGAGTGAAGAAAAAGCTCTCCAGCTATCTAAAGATATTTGGTGGGGTTTTCTTATCCCGGGTATTGGAATTATTGGAGGGACACTACAAAGAAAGAGAGGTACTGTTATCCGGACCTCTGACAAGTGTTTAATTAGTAGAAAAGGTGATTGTCATCTACATCGACATCCTGATTTATTGCCAAATTTTTTGACTGAGCACTGTATCGGTTATCAACCTCAAAGAGATGAGCTTGAGCAAATTATGAAGGATGTTATCTATTGTAGTGGATTAGCTATAGCCAATCCGGTCGTCAGATTTTTGATGTATCAAATTAATCTTGACGAGCTCAATACGGTAAACATCAAAGAGGTAATTCGGCGACCGCGCTGGCCAGTGGTTATTACAATTGAACCCTCAAGATATCATCCTAAAATGTATTCTGTTCCCTTGGAGCAGTTCCGGGTTCAGAAAGAAAGGCCGAATTGGTGCTTGAAACTGGCTAACGCTGATTTTCCCTATTTCGCTCCTTCCAAAGATGGCTATTATCAGAAGCTGTCAAAGGAAAGCGTAAAAGGACACTTAAGACACCTATTATCAAACGCTAATGGAGTAAATTGGGTTACTGACTATGCAATTTTAGCTAAGGTTCCTAACCCAGTTAATCCCCGGCGGTCAATAATAGTTTGCGGAGGAAATCATTGGCTGG
>CAZBBD010000100.1:0-1845 GCA_964490315.1 uncultured Candidatus Saccharibacteria bacterium | reverse complement strand
ATTAATAGGCATTTATCAAGAGCCAAAGAGAGAAAAAGGTTCCTATAGTCTATTAAAAGACGATGGCGAGGTTATCGGTGCTGTTCTAAGAACAAGAAAGAATGTTTCTCCGGTTTTTATCTCTCCCGGTCAGTAAATCACTAATAAATCCACACGCACTTAAGGAGTTATTGCCAGAAAGCTTAGGATAAAGGTTGATCAAATTAACCCCCAAATAAATGTTGCTTCCTGGCAGGAGATTACAGAGTTTTAAAAATATGTTTAACCTATTCAAAAAACCAGCCTTTGGATTAGACATCAGCGACTATTCAGTTGAAGCTTTAGAGCTGGAACGAAAATTTGGCAAAGTTTATTTAGGAGCTTACGGCCGGGTAAAATTGGAAGAAGGAATTGTTGAAAATGGAAAGATTTTAAATAAAGAAAAACTCAAAGAGAAAATCAACCAGGTTTTAGAAAATACCGTACCCAGAAAATTGAAAGGGAAAAAAGTAATTCTTTCTTTACCAGAATCAAAAACCTTTATTCATTTTTTTGAAGAAAGAGAGAATATTGAAGAGCAGGCTTCCAAAACCATTCCTCTGGATTTAGAGAAAGTTTATTCTGACTTCCAAAACGGTCTTTATGCAGCAGCCCCAAAAGAGATTGTTGATGAATATTTAGAAGTTTTAAAGGAAGCAGGGTTAGAGCCCTTAGTGTTTGATGTAGAATCTGCCAGCTTAGCCAGGGCTTTTAAAAATGAGATGGTTAAAGATGGGAGTGAGACCCCCGTGCTGATTGTTGATATTGGAGCAAGAACCACCAATTTGACTGTTTATGACCAGGGCTCAATTAGATTAAGTACGATTATTTCAATCGCTGGTAACGACTTTACCAAGGCTATTTCAGAAAAACTGAATATATCTTTAGAAGAAGCTGAAAAATTAAAAAGAAGCTTTGGGTTAAATGAGGAGGAAAAAAGAGGAAGAGTAGTATTTGTTTTACTGGACGTTCTTAAAGATGTTTTAAATGAAATTAAACAAACTGTTGGTTTTTATCAAGAGAAAAGCGGAAGGGAAATAAAAAAGGTTTTGCTATGTGGCGGATCAAGCTTGGTGCCAAAATTACTTTCCTATTTTTCCTCAAATCTTGGCATTGAAACAAAATTAGCTGATCCCTGGAAAGACATAAAAACCGAAATAAAAATTACAAAGGAAAAATTTCATCCTATTCTCTTTGCCAGTGTTATTGGCTTGGCTAAAAGAACCTTAGTAAATAATCCAGAAACAGCTGGAATAAATTTAATGCCTTTAGAAGAAAAACCAAAGCCTGCTTTTATCGGAGTAAGACTTGATGAGAATAAAATCTTCCGTTTTCTGATTATTGGTTTGACCGTTGCTGCTTTTATTTTCCTGGGATGGGTAATTTATGCTTATATTCTTCAACCAGTTTTTTTTAGAACTCTTCCGACTGAAACTCCTCTAACCGAAGAAGAATTGCTGCTTGGAGAAGAAATAATGCCAGAGGAACAACTCCCTTCTCCTGAATCTCTGGAGGACAACGAGAAAGAAAAAATACCTAAAGTTATTATTCAAGAAACGCCAACTGGTTGGCTAAGGGTGAGGGAAGGACCAGGGACTGAGTATCCTGAGATGACTAAGGTTTATCCTGGAGAAAGTTATCCACAATTGACGGAATCTGCAGAATGGTACAAAATAGAATTAGAAGGTGGCAGAGAGGGTTGGATTTCTGCTAATTATGCCACTACTGAATAAATTAATAAATAATTATTTTAAAAGGTCGTTTTATTATAATCAACCTAAAATTTATGCATCTCAAACCCAAAAAGGGTTTCACTCTGATCGAAAT
>CAZBBD010000099.1:0-1850 GCA_964490315.1 uncultured Candidatus Saccharibacteria bacterium | reverse complement strand
TCAATTTCACGCTAGTTCTGCCAAAGTAAAGGAGGCTAAAACTCCCGAAGAAAAAATCCCTCTTTTAGAGGAGTTATTGGCTATTACGCCAAAACACAAAGGAACCGAAAAACTTCAAGGGGACATAAAAGCGAAAATTGCTAAATTAAAAAGGCAGAAACCTAAAAAAGCCAGAAGAGAAACTTTATATTTTGTTCGAAAAGAAGGAGCGGGGCAAATAGTTATTATAGGTCCCACTAATTCTGGAAAGTCTAGTTTGTTAAGTGCCTTAACCAACGCCAAGGCAAAAGTGGCCTCTTACCCTTTTACCACCCAAATTCCCCAACCAGCGATGATGTCTTATCAAAATGTCTTAATTCAATTAGTAGATACTCCTCCTTTAACCAAAGAATCCCCTCCCTGGCTAAAGGGAATATTAAAAGAGTCAGATGGTCTTTTGGCAATTTTTGATTTATCAAAAGATAAGGTAGCTGGAGACATTGAATGCCTCAAAGAGATTTTAAATGATTGGGGAATTAGTGATAAGAAAATTCTTTTTCTCGGCAACAAGGGCGATGAACTTTGTTCATCTTCCACCCTTCGCCTGCCGAGTTTCCAAAAGGAAGCGAAGGTGGAAATGAGGGAAAAGCTCTCATCGACCGCTCGGGCGGTCGATTTAGAAAAATCCAAAAAAAATCTAAAAAAAATTGAATCTCAATATAAAATAAAAACCATCTCTTGTCTTAAAAAAATTGGAATAGAAAAATTAAAAAAAGAAATTTTTGACTTGCTTGAAATAATTAGAGTATACACCCGGTCTGCCAATAAACCTTCTCCTGACTTTGAAAGCCCTTTCATTCTTAAAAAGAACAGCAGATTGATTGAGTTAGCCAACCAGATTCACAAAGATTTCAGTTTTTCTTTCAAAAAAGCTAAATTATTCAAAAAAGGCTCTAAGAAGTTTCGCCTCGTAGGAAAAGATTATCTTCTCCAAGACCAAGATATTGTTGAAATTCATATTTAAAATAACCCCGCATCGGAGCGGAGCTCGGTGCGGGACAGGAAGTTGCCCTCGGACGGGGTTTTTATTTTTAGTTTTTTAATATTTTTACTCCAAATTTACCATTTTATCTTACTAACCCCGGTAGAAGAAACAGGTTTTCCGTTTTTAGCTAAAACAAAATTTATTTTGACAATTTTTATTGGTTTTTTACCCACTTTTTTTCGCTTCTGATTAATCGTCACCGCCGTTTTATAAGTGGAAGGAGAAACCACAATGTAATCAAAATCTTCTTTCAAGGAAAACCCGAATTTATTCTCAATTTTCCTAATTTTTGATTTGATCTTGAACTCCTTTCTAATAAAACTTTCTAATTCTTTTTTTCTGTATTTGAAATCTCTAATCTTTCTTTTCTTAGTTTTTCTGGCCATAGCATTAGAAGTCAAACCAATAGTTACTTCTCCTAATCTAAGGGCTTTTTTTAATAATGCCTTATGCCCAGCATGTAATAAGTCAAAAGTTCCTCCAATTACTACTTTTTTAGTAAAAATTTTCATATTTAACTTATCTCATGATCAGGACTTCTAATAAAAGAATTAAAGCGCCAAATAAAAGAGAAATTAAAACTGCCATCCACCACTTTATTCTTATTTTTTTAGTGAGAAAAGACATTTTTTCGAATTCCTTAACTTCGATCTAAATTTAAATTATTATTCTATTCTACCCCTTCGGTAAGCTCAGGGCAAGCACTTCGGCGGGCTCAGTGTAAACAAAAAATCGCCTAAATGGCGACAAAATAATTAAATTTAATTAAGCTTCTAGATTTTTTACAAAGTCAATGTTTTGCTCAACAACTTTTTCGCCTTCTTGA
>CAZBBD010000098.1:0-1950 GCA_964490315.1 uncultured Candidatus Saccharibacteria bacterium | reverse complement strand
ACTGGAGTGGGAAAAACCGAAACCTCAAAGGCTTTGGCTGAAGTTTATTTCGGCTCGGAAACCAAAATGATAAGAATGGATATGTCAGAATTTCAAGCAATAAAGGATATTCCCAGATTAATTGGTTCTTCGGTTGAAGAAGGATTATTAACTACCCAGGTAAGAGAAAATCCTTTTTCTTTAATTTTATTGGATGAAATTGAAAAAGCTCATCCTAATGTTTTAAATTTGTTTTTGCAGGTTTTAGATGAAGGGTTTTTAACCGATGGTTTGGGGCGAAAAGTAGATTTTAAAAATTCAGTCATTATTGCAACCTCCAATGCTGGCTATAAAATAATTTTAGAGGCTCTTCAAGCTAAAACCGAGTGGCAAAATGTTAAACAAAGACTTTTAGGCTATCTTTTTGAAAAGGCAATTTTTAGGCCAGAATTTATTAATCGATTTGATGCAGTTGTTGTTTTTAGACCCTTGAGCAAAGAAAATCTTTTAGATATTGCTGAGCTGATGCTTCAAAAATTAAAGAAAAATCTTAAAGAAAAAGCTGTTGAATTTATAATTACAGAAGAGCTAAAAGGAAAAATTGTTGAATTGGGCTATTCTCCGGTTTTTGGAGCCAGGGAAATGAGAAGAGTAATTCAGGATAAAGTAGAAAATGTTTTAGCCTCTGCTTTTTTGTCAGGCGAATTAAAAAGGGGAAATAAAGTAGCGGTAGATCCAGAAGAATTTAAATTAATAGTCAATCCTGGAGAAACGCTTGACAAATACTAAAACTTTGTTAAAATATAATATAGTTCTTTATTTGATAGTTCTTTAGATAAGACTGAACATTAAAAATAATAAAAAATGGAGGGGATTAGTCGATCCCTTTTTTGTGTTAGGTTGAAATGAAAAAATATAGAAAGAGAGAATTTAACCAGGTAGTAAAATCAAGTCCAAGGGCTACCGTCAAAGAGGCGGTAAATTCAAACCCAAGGGCAAGAAGGAGAAAGAGAATGAAAAAATTTCTAGCGGGAATATGGAAGAGTGTTGCTGTGGCAGCCAAGACAAAAAAGCGAAAATTCTGGATTACCGTAGGGGTAATCATTTTGCTAATTACCTTGGCGATCGTTTTGCCTTTACGTCTGACTAAAGGACCGGCGGCGCCTCCAGTTCAGTACAGCCTGACGATAAATAGTACTGCCGGTGGTAGCGTAACCACACCTGGGGAAGGAAACTTCACCTATAATGAAAGTGAAATAGTTGAATTGGTGGCTACGGCCGATGTAGAATACCGCTTCGTCAACTGGACAGGGGACGCCAGCGCCATAGTTGGTATTGCGTCAGCGAATATTGGTATTAACATGACTGAAAATTTCTCTATTACTGCCAATTTTGCTAAAATCCCACCTCAACCGCTCAAGCAGTATACTCTAACTATTAGCGCTTCAAGGGGCGGTGAAGTAACCAAGCCTGGCGAAGGCAGCTTCACCTATCCGGCAGGAAAAAAAGTATCCCTGCTGGCGGAGCCTGACTCTTGTTACGCTTTCGTGGAGTGGACAGGAGACGTAGAGGAGGTTGATGATGTTGATGATGCCTCAACCAAAATCACCATGAATGGCAATTACACCATCACTGCCAACTTCCACCGTAGAAGCGGTGGAGGTGGAGGAGGCGGCGGAGGCGGTACTCCTGTTGTAAAGTACCAGTTGACAATTAATAGCACCGACTGTGGCAACGTAACTATACCTGGTGAAGGTGATTTCACCTTCAAAAGGGGGTCCATAGTAAGTTTGATTGCCTCTCCTGATTTAGGTTGTCACTTCGTCAATTGGACAGGGGACGTAAGCAATATACCTGACACCGACATAGACGACCCTTCGACAACCATCAAGATGGAGGGTGATTACTCTATTACTGCTAATTTTGCTCAGAATGTAGTGGTGCGTTACAATCTTACCGTTTCCAGTACTG
>CAZBBD010000097.1:0-1980 GCA_964490315.1 uncultured Candidatus Saccharibacteria bacterium | reverse complement strand
GGTTAAGCTGAATAGCTCAACTTCATGATTTAACACTAAATCAGAAGAACTTTCTGTGGGCGTTGAACCTGTTATAACAAGCGGAGTTGATGTATCATACCAAACCTTACTATCTGCCTCCTCGTCGGTAAGCCAGGTGACCATCGTTGATGTTGCAGTAATATCTGTTGCCGTAACCTCTGAAATAACAGGTGGGGTAGTATCTCCTTCACCTAATTTTTTACTTATACCGGGAGGAAGTTCCTGCCCAGGTAGCGGTTGAGGCGCAAAACCAAGTTTTTTTCTAATTCCTGGAGCAATCAAAAGCCCTGGCGGCACTTTGCCAGATTTACCAGCCCCTTCTTTAAGTATCTCGTTAATTTTGGCCGTTGTTTTGGGCCCCACTATTCCAACTTGCTCAATGCCGGCTACCTTCTGGAACCTCTTAACTGCATTTCTGGTTAATGGGCCGAAATATCCTGTCGTTAATCCTTCAGGATAAATGTCTGGGTCTGTTGCCAACATCTCTTGCAATAACTTCACATCGTCGCCTCTCATCCCGTAATTTAGGTGCCTAATTAGCTTTAGGGTTCCTTTAATCTCTTTTGCTGTCTCTTTTATTTCCATCCTTGCCTGCCTTAATGCATCTATCTGAATTATCAATGCTTCTATCTGTGCTTTTAATTGTTCTATCTGTCCCTGTAATTTTTTAATAAGTTCCTGTTCCGAAAGAGTATCTGTCGCTTTAACTAAAACGGGTGCGCACAAGACGCTAAGCAGGATAGTTCCGCCAAGAAAAATACTAATAACTTTTTTCATTTTATTAAATTAAAATAGATTTTTCTTCTAATCCGACCTTTCTTGTTTATTTACTGAAATTTTATTTCTTTACTTAGAATAACTTTAGAGGAGGTAAAAGTCAAATCCTCTACCAAAAAACCGCCTCCGCTTCCACCAGCTGGTGGAAGGCGGATTTGCGATTAAGTTGATGGGGCTTGTTTTTTTTATGAAAAGTGATAAAAATATATATCAGTTCTTTATATTACTAAAAGGGAGGTGGATAGAAAGATGCATCAGAAGATTACTCTAGACAATGGGGTAAGAGTTATTTTGGTTCCTAAAACAGGGACCAAAATAGTGGCCGTTTTAGTTATGGTAAAGTGCGGCACAGACTACGAAAGTAAAGAGATCAAAGGAATTTATCATTTTATCGAGCATTTGCCCTTTAAGGGAACCGCAAAAAGGCCTATTCCCGAAAGAGTTTCCGGAGCTATAGAGGAAAAGGGCGGTCAGCTTAATGCTTTTACAGACGCAGAGACAATGGGATTTGCGGCAAAAATATCGTCAAATCATTTAGAACTTGCCCTTGATGTGCTCTCTGATATGTTGATTTCTCCTTTGCTTGAGCCCCGCGAGATTAATAGAGAAATAAGAGTGGTGATTGAAGAAATAAACACCCAGAAAGACAATCCTCAAGAATACTTAGAACAGGTTTTGTGGAACGAAGTAGCTTACGGAGACCAACCAGCTGGTTGGTCTACCCTGGGAACAAAAGAGATAGTAAGAGCATTTAACAGGGAAAAAGTCCTTCGTTATTTTAAAAGACATTTTAAGGCTGAGGGAGTGGTTGTTGTGATGGTTGGCAACTATGACAGAAAAGAAGCTAAGAGGTTGGTAAAAAAATATTTCTCTGGAATAAAAAGAGGGAGGGGTCCAAAGAAAAACAAATTAAAAGAATTCCAGAAAAAACCCCAACTTGTAGTTTCTTGTAAAAGGACCGAACAAACCCACTTTAGTCTCGGAGTTAAAGCAATTGACTTCAATCTTTTAAGTCCTGAAAGGCACGCTTTAGTTATTTTAGCCACTACTCTTGGTGGAAACACGTCTTCCCGTATTTTTATCTCCCTAAGAGAACGAATGGGAGCGGCTTATGATGTTAGCACTGAAGCGATTTTTAATACCGACCGGAGTTGCTTGGTAACGAACACAGGGGTAGATACT
>CAZBBD010000096.1:0-2024 GCA_964490315.1 uncultured Candidatus Saccharibacteria bacterium | reverse complement strand
CACTCCAGTTTTTAGCAAGAAAAACATGAACTTCCTGGTTCCACGCCTTATTATAGGGAAAAAAGAAATTCAAAACAGCAACCTTTTCCAACCCTTTAACCTGAATCCCGATTTCTTCTTCTGTTTCACGGATAGCCGTATCAGTCATATCTTTATCGCCTTTTTCAGAATCAAATTTTCCTCCAACACCATTCCACTTCCCTACTCCAAAACCCCGCTTTTTCATTGCCAAAAGCAGCTCTTTATCTTTTTGCTTTCCTCTGGTTAAAAGGCAAACCGTCGCTTGTTTCATAAATATTAATTATAATTCATCTCTCGAAGTATTCTCTAAGTCTTTTTCAAATTTCACTTCATCTTTAGGAATCTCTTTGATTTCTTTACTATTAACTACAATAAAGTATTTTATTAGTTTGTTTTTCTGTTTAGCCAACCTAATTTCTGTTAATACGCCGTCGCTAATCTCGCCAAAAACCCACAATTCATCTGCTTTTTCAACTAAAGCATTATTAGCCATCCTGACTTTTTCTCTTTCCACCGTATCTAACATAAAATATTCCCAAAGCATATATGGATTTAAGGGAATACTACCCCGATCCAAAACAAATTTAGAAATATGCATTCTAAAATAGAATAACTTTTTCGAAATCGCTGTATAAATTATTTTCATAATTTTTTAATTTTAGTTTTAACGGACTTTTGTGCCGGGCGGAATCTCTTTGTCGGGAATTAGGATAACTGGTCTGCCGTTATCGTCAGCCGCTAATAACATTCCCTGGCTTTCAAGCCCCATTAAAATTCGCGGCTCTAAATTTACCACTACAACGATCTCTTTCCCCTTCAATTCTCCTGGTTGATAAAATTTAGCAATTCCGGCAATCAGTTGTCTTTTCGCTTGCCCTGAGCCCGTCGAAGGATCTTGTCCTGAGCCCGTCGAAGGATCTTTACCTAAATCTATTTCCAGTTTTAAAAGTTTCTCAGAACCCCCAACCCTTTCTGCTTTTAATATTTTTGCTATTCTTAAATCCAGTTTTTGAAAATCCTCAAAATTAACCATCTTATTATATCCTCTTTGATTTTACAATTATTACAAGATTATTCAAGAAATAATCTCTTTTTTCCTCTTTTAATTTATTTTTAGCCAGTAAGACAGGCAGTCCGCCCTGTAAAAGATAATCTTTAAAATATTTATAATGATTTTTCCCTGCAAAATATTCTATCCCTCTTCCGAAATAAGAGTATGTGTTTTTAGGCAAAGGCACTTGAAAATCAATAAAAATTAAAAACCCTTCCTTTTTTACAACTCTTTTCATCTCAGAAATTATTTTATCTCTTTCCTCCCTTTCTATCTCGTGCAACCCAAAGGAAATAGAAACAAAGTCAAAAGAAGCGTCTTTAAACGGCAATTCCTTGGCATCAGAAACCTGAAAAGAGATATTGGATAAATTATACTTTTCTTTTCTTTTCTCTGCCACTTTAATCATCTTAGGATCTAAATCTATTCCAGCAGCTTCAATCCCTATTCTATTGTAATGAAATGCCTGGTCTCCTGTCCCACAGCAAACATCCAATACTTTATCTCCCTTTTTCATTCCTGAAAATTCTGGCGTATAAATTCTAATACCTTGCAATAGAGGGTCAATTATTGTTGAATAATTAAATATAAACATATTTAAAATTCTGGCAAAAAAAACCGCCTCCGCCTTCCACCAGCTGGTGGAAGGCGGATTGGACAGCTAAGCTGCCCTTTAGGAAGCTCAGCTTTCTTAGCGATTAAGTTTGCCCCATATATAAGAAAGGACCAAAGAAAATTACCATTTCAATAAAAATTCATGATATTCATCGCCCTTAAAGGTGCACTTTGTTTCTTTGCAGGTTACTGAATCTTTAACCACCATTTGAACCAAGGTGGCGAAAAAGCCTTCAAGGGTCCGACAGTGAGACGAATGGAGTTTAAAATTTTCAAGTCTCAAAATTGCATATTTTTCCTTTTTATTAAATTCCGGTACTGTTAAATTTCCAACTGT
>CAZBBD010000095.1:0-2046 GCA_964490315.1 uncultured Candidatus Saccharibacteria bacterium | reverse complement strand
CCCCGTAGGGAACTTGTTCTCCTTTGGGGTTCTGGTGCGGGGATTTTTTACTGAAGTAAAAAATATAGACAATCTCAAGGATAGCTAAAGTATTTAGTAAAAACAGAACAATAAACCATTTCTTATGATGATTTCTGGCTGCTTTCCATACAGCCACCATTTTCCAAGGCAAAACCCAAAGCAGAATTAAAAGCAAAAAAAGGAAGTTTCCTGCAGAATTTAAGTCTGTACCTGTGGTTAAAAATGAATCAAACATATTGTCATATTATATCATATTATTTCCCTTTCTCCCAAGACCCTCTTGGCCAGACTGACATTTGAGGAAAGGGTATTTCAATTTTTTCTTTATCAAAGGCAATTTTTAATCTTCTCCTGAATTCTTTTAGAGTATCCCATTGTTTTAAGGGTTTGGTCTCTCCCAGAACTTTTATCTCTATCCCGTCTGCCCCAAAGCTATTTGGTCCTGGTCCCAAAACCTGAATAGGTTTTATGATGTATTCTTTCCAAGGAGAAACTTTCGTCATCTCTATTCCTACTTTATTTATTACCTTCATCACTTTATCTATATTTTCTTTATAAGCTACAGAAATATTCATATGGGCCCGGGAATAATCTTTGGTTAGGTTGGCTACCATTTTAAAAGAACCGTTAGGGATATGATAAACTTTCCCATCTAAGTCTCTTAAAATTGTTTTTCTTAAAGTAATGTCTTCTACTCCCCCGCAAGTATCATCCAAACATACCACATCTCCTACCCGGTATTGATTTTCCAAAATTATAAAAAGACCGGCTAAGAAATCCCTAACCATCCACTGAGCGCCAAAACCCAAAGCCACTCCTAAGATTCCAGCTCCAGCCAAAATTGGCCCTACGTTTATTCCAAGTTCTGGCAAAACCATCATTATGGCCATTAGCCAAACCAAAATACTCAAAGCCCCGCTAAAAATTCGGGTTAAGGTATTTGCTCTCTTGCTATCAGCTTTATGGTTAGCTTTTTCAATTGTTCTTCTTATTGCTCTTTCAATGAATTTCTTTCCAAATCCGTTAATTAAGAAAGCGGCAATTAAAATGCAAACTATTTTGATGCCGTGGGCGAAAAACCAAGAAGATAAAATTTGAAGCATAAAATTAAATATAATTTAACGTCTAATTTGAGATTTATTTGCGCTTATTTTTATTTGGCTATTTGGAATAACATATATCGTTCCCTCTGAATCTTTTAAAATTGTCTGGCCTAATTTTATCTCTAAAACCTGGCCTTCAACCCCGGCAATTTTAATCTTATCACCTATTCTATACCGGTCTTGCAAAACAATGAAGAAACCATTTAAAAAGTCTGAAATTGTATCTCGGGCTGCCATCCCAATTGCTAATCCTATTAGTCCGACGCCGGCCAGTAAGGGCCCGATGTTTATTCCAAGTTCTGGCAGGATCATTAGAATAGCTATTATCCAGATTGTAATTTTGGAAGTATTATTAAAAACACTAATTAAAGTATCTTCTCTTTTTTTCTCCGCTATTTCATCTTTTCCCCTAATAGTTTTCCTAATTGCTTTTTTAATAAGAATTCTGCCAAAAAGATTAATAAAATAGGCGCCAATTAAAATGCAGACAATTTTAATCCCATGAGATAAAAGCCAGGGGATTAAATCTTCTTGAAGAAAATTTTGTAGATCCATAGTTAATTGTTAAGACTATATTCAATTTCGTCAGGGCTTGCCCTTTTTAAGATTTTTTCAACCATCTCAATCTCCCCTAATAGCCCCTCTACTAAATCATAGTTCTTAGTTTTTTCATAACTCGCCCAGGCATAATTTATATTATCCTGGTCTAATTTTACATCACCTGATTTATAATCACAATAATAGCTCAAAATTACCACCGGAATGCCGTCCGGACGAATAAAAGTTATATCCAAAAGATATTTAAGTTTTCCAACCTCTAAATTTGTTTCTTCTTTAATTTCCCTTCTTAAAGAATTCTCTACGGCAAAATACCAATGGTCGGAGGTGGTTTTCGGTAAATTGATGTAATCTGCTACTTCTA
>CAZBBD010000094.1:0-2066 GCA_964490315.1 uncultured Candidatus Saccharibacteria bacterium | reverse complement strand
AAAAGGTAAATTGTCCAACATGTAATGCTCAAATAGGAGACAGTAAATACACAAGCATTTACTTTTCCAAACTTTCAAATAAAGAATACAAACTTTATTACTGCCTAAATTGCGGCACTAAGTTCTGGTATCCTATGAAAATTATAAGAGAAGTATATGAAGATGATGCGATTACGTCATATTTAATGTGGCACCTGGACATTAAAGATGAGCTTACTAAAATAAGGGTTTTACCATTTCTAAAAAAATTTCCTCTTAGAAAAGGCAAGTTATTAGATATTGGCTGCGGGAATGGTGAATTTTTAGAACACGCTAAAAAACTCGGCTTTAAGATTTGGGGCATAGACCTTGACCGAAAAAGCATCGAAGTTGCAAAAAAAAGAGGGCTAGAAAATTTATATCCGTTATTTTTAGAAGAGTTTATAAATATTGCAAAGGAAAAAAAATTAAAGTTCGATGTTATAACCTTTTTTGCTGTTTTTGAGCATCAAGATAACCCAAAAAAATTTATAAAACAAGTTAAAGAACTTTTAAAGGAAGGTGGTTGGATAGCCGGGTGTGTTCCAAATGGAGAAAGAAAGGTGGCCAAAATCCAGCACAAATTATATGATTGGGATTACCCGCCTCATCACTTTACTTGGTGGAGCAGAGATGCGCTAAAAATTTTTTTTAAGATGAACGGATTTAAAATAAATATTTATGATGATGAATATTTTACAACGGAAGATCTGGTAGTTCTTATAGAATCATGGTTATTGGGGGGCATTTCAAAACTGGCAAGAAGAATGTTAAGAAGGGGGATAGTCAAAAAAGGTGTATCTCAAGAGGTAAGGTTTGCCAACCTTAGCACTCAAGACTTAGAGAAATTAAATATTAAAGATTTAGAGCGGCTCGATATTTTGTCGCGAAAAAAACACATTATTAAATTTTTAGCAATCATTAGAAGTGTGATTTTTGGTCCGTTGGCAATATTTTTGAAACCTTACTTTAATAGCACAGGAAAAAGTTTATATTTTCAAGGCTATTTAAAGGTCTAATTCATTATCTAAAGGTCGAAATTTATTACTAATTTTATTAAGTAAAAATTATTATGATAAAAGATTTTAAAACAGCAATAAATCTCGCTAAAGGGACCTGTCAAACCATTGCTTTAAAAACAGCCCAAAAACCGGCGAAGTTATACGGCCTATTCTTTGAGGTAACTGACGCTTGTAATTCCCGGTGCAAGCATTGTAATATCTGGAGGATGAAAACAACGCCCAACCCTTTAACTGTAGAAGAAGTAGAAAAGATATTTCAAAACTCCTTTTTTAAAGACTTAAAAGAGGTGATAATTTCAGGAGGAGAGCCTGTCCTCAGGCCTGACTTAGAGGAGCTTCTTCTTGTGATGTCTAAACATATTAGGCCTGATGTCATAATGAGCTTAAGCACCAATGGTTTATTACCAGAACGGGTTATAAAAACTACCAAAACACTTGTTGAAAATGGAATTCGTACCATCGTTGGGGTTTCGCTTGACGCTATAGGAGAAAAACATGATGAAATTAGGGGAGTTAAAGGAAATTTTGAGAAAGTAGATTTTCTACTTCACCAATTAATAGGATTACAAGGTCAACATAAAGACAAACTTAGTGTCACGGTCGGCTTTACTCTTTCTCCTTTAACAGTTGATTCAATGGAAGATGTTAGGGTTTATACAGAAAAATTAGGGCTTCACTTTCTGCCTCAGGTTTACGAAGAAGTATCTTTTTACGGCAAAGAAGATAATAAGGAAAAGATCACCAATGAGAAATTAATTAAAGCAATCCAAAAACTCCCTTCCTCTTTTCAGAGAGATGTTATGTTAAAGGCGGCGATGGGAAAGGGTCTTAAATTCCGCTGTTCAAGTATGGATACTTTTTTTATTTTACACTGTAATGGTGATGTTTCGCCCTGCTTACGTTATAGCCACCTGCGATTAGGAAATCTTAGAGAAAAATCAATAGACGAGATTTGGCAGAGCGAGGAAGTTAAGAAAGCAAGGAAAATGATTAAGAGCTGCAATGAATGTTATAATACTTGGGTGA
>CAZBBD010000093.1:0-2093 GCA_964490315.1 uncultured Candidatus Saccharibacteria bacterium | reverse complement strand
AATTTTGGCTTTATTTCTTTTATCTCTTTTTTTGCTATCTTTATGAAATTATTGCTCCAAGGAATACAGATATGTAAAACATCTACTCCTTTTAATTCATCTTCACGCTTTAAATCCTTTATTTTTGCTTGCCTGCTGAAGCGTTTGCGAAGGTGGGGCTTCTTGTAGAATCTAGCTATGGCGTGACCTGTTTCTCCATAACCCAATATGCCAATTTTTATTTTAGATAATGAATTCATATTCTTTTATATTTTAATTTGGGCCATAATATCTGCCGGGTCCGTGTTTTCTATAATAATGCTTTTTTAGTAAATTCTCATTCAAAGGATTAGCGGGTTCTTTAAAAAGAGCCATCATAGCCACTTTTTCTAATACATGCATATTATCAACCGCCTGAGAGGCCGAAGAGCCAAAAGTAAAGGGACCATGGCCAGCAGCCAAAACTGCCGGAATTTCCAGATTAATAGTCTCAGCAATAGTTTTCGCCAGATTCTTTTCATAATCATTTTCTATCTCTGGATCAGTTAAATCTCGGGTTACTAGGATAGGGCCATTAAAATTATCCGAGTGAGTAGTGCCATAACAGGGTATTTCTTTTTTAGCTTGAGCGAAAATAGTAGCGTAAGGAGAATGAGAATGAGCAATGCCCGAAATTTCAGGAAATCTTTTATATAACTCTAAATGAATTGGAGTGTCTACAGAGGGTTTAAGATCTCCTTTAACTACCTTTCCTCCCATATCTACTACCACCATCTGCTCAGGTTGTAATTGATCGTAAGGCACTCCCGAGGGTTTAATAACTACGTATTTTCGATCTTCAGTAACCTGAGAGGCATTGCCCTCGGTTAAAATCACCAAATTATGTTCCTTTAACCTTATATTTTGGCGACAAACTATTTCTTTAAGTTTATCTAAATTAGTCATATTAAATTTCTATTTGATTAAATGAGTCTATAACATAATCTGCTTCTTTTAAATTTTCTTTGGGATTGGTGGTGGTTATTGCGATAACAAAAATATTCTTGCTAACGCCTTTGGCTGAAGCAATTCCAGTTGGCAAATCTTCGATAACCGCACATTCTTCTGGTTTAACGTCTAATCTGTCTATGGCTTTTTGGTAAGGCTCAGGATGAGGCTTACTGTGGGTTATATCGTCAGCTGTAACAAGTACCTCAAACAAATTCTCTAGATCAAGCGCTCGACAAACTATCTTGGCTTGTTCTAAAGTACTTGAAGTAATCAGAGCCAAACGATAATCTTTTTTAGATAATTTTTTAACCAATAGGGCTACCCCAGGTACAGTATTTTTTTTAATGCTGTTAGCTAAAAGCTTGTTATATTCTTGAAAGTATATTTTTATATACTTTCCCGGATCATCTTTAATGCTAAAATCTTGAAACATCTTTGGGATCATTTCTTTAAAAGAAAGGTGGGAATAGGAAGCGATTTGGAGCCATTTTAAGTTTAATGGAGCAAAAACGGTTTCCTTAACCTTTCTATCAAGCCCCCGAGTAAGAATCAGGACATCATCCATATCAAATAGAATGTTTTTAACTCGTTCTGGAATTTTCATCTTTATTTTCCAATCCATTGCTTAAAGTCATCAAGAAATTTATTGACAGATTCTGTGGTTTTGGGGTGAGCTGCCATTTTCTCTAAAACATTCAGGGGCGCGGTCACAATATGGGCTCCGGCCAAAAATGAATTAACCACATCTTCCATGTGGCGAATGCTGCCGATTATAATCTCGGTATTAGTACCTTCTAGCAGTTGACGAGTATTTTTAATCACTGGGAAAGGATTAATTCCTGCGTCTTTCATCCGACAACAAAAAAATGAAAAATAATTTGCTCCAGCATTAGCTGCCAAAATAGCCTGAGCTTCATCAAAAGCACAAGTACAATTAACTCTAATGTTGCTCTTCCTAAGCTCTTTAATAACTCTTAATTCTTGCCAGCCAATAGGAATTTTAATGTTTAAATTACTATAATTAATTTCAGAGATAAATTCTTTAGCTTGTCGAACCATAGCTTCGGGTTCTGTCTGAAAAACTTCCATACTTAAAGGATTTTCCTGATTATATTTCTTGCATA
>CAZBBD010000092.1:0-2093 GCA_964490315.1 uncultured Candidatus Saccharibacteria bacterium | reverse complement strand
CTGTAATTTTAGCTGCTTTAGAAGATATAAAATATATGGAAGATTATATTAAAGAAGTAATGGAAGTTTCCAAACCAAAACTGGAAAAATTTTTAAGAGAAAAGAAAATTTTCTTTTATCCGAGTACAGCAAATTTTTTATTTTTGAAAGTATCAAACCCTCAAGAAATAATTGAACGCTTAAAATCACAAGGTATTTTAGTCAGGCCTAAAAAGGGGCCGGATGGCGAAGAAGGAATAAGGGTAAGTATTGGAACTTTGAAAGATACAGAGCAATTTATTAGAGCTTGTTCAAAATTGTAAAGCTTGACAAAAGCTCCAGATAAAACTAAATTAAAGGGTATGGAAAATCAAAAGTTAAACAATTTACTAACTGAATATTTAACTGAAATTACCAAAAAGGTGAGGCAGAAAGCAGCCAAAGGAGAGGGAAGAGAAATTATAGGTGATGTAATCAACAGACCCGAAGATATTGAAATTGGAATTGACAGAGTAGGAGAGGATATTTTGGCAAGACTTTTAAAAAAATATAATTTAAAAGCAACAATTTTTTCAGAACCCGAAGGCAGAGATATTGAGAATGGAGATCACCCCGATTTTTATGGTTCGATTGACCCTTTCGATGGTTCGGTGCTTTATTTAAGAGGATTTGAACATAATTGGTATAGCGCCCTGAGTTTTTATGATAAAGAAAGAAAACCCATCGCTGCTGGTATTGCTGATATTTTAAATCAGAAATTCTATCTTACAGGTAAAAATGAAAATTATGTATTAAATATAAACAATGGTCAAAAAAAGAAAATTACTCCTTCTTCCAGGAAGAAATTAACTGAGCCATTGGTTTTAGCCAGCTATGTAATGAGCTCCCGATATTCTTCAAAATTTCTTGATATTTTTGGGGACTTAATAAGGAAAATGCATCCCAAAGCCCTTTTATACCCTCAGGGCGGCTCATTTATCTACGCTTATTTAGCTTCAGGTTTAATTGATGCCTATGTAATGTTTGATGAACCTCGTTCAGAAATAGACCCCGGTTTCCCCATTGCTAAAAAAGCTGGCTGTCAAATTGTTAGTGTTGACTCAGATGGTATATATGAGGATTATAAATTTATTCCTGGGGAGCAACATGGTAAAGTGGATTTGCTAATTGCTACTTCTACTCCCGAGCTTCGAAATGCACTAATAAGGTACTTTGTTAAAAAATATAATGAAAAATACGCTTTTTAAATACAAACCAATTTTAGGGGAAAAGTTAATCCAAAAATTTATTGATGGAGTTGGCCAAGACATAAAGAGATATTTCGATAAAGATAAAGGTTGCATTATCGGTCTTAAAGATGAAGGAGTTTTTTATGGAGAGGCTCTTTACCAGTGGATGGGCAACAAAAATTTAAATTTTACTACAATGGATGATGACGGAAACGATTTAGAGGAAGAAAAATTAAAAGAAAGAAAAGTTTTAATAGTAGATAATGATATTATTACCAGTAAAGGATATCGGAAAGCGATGGAAACTATTAGAGTAAGGAAGGAGAAATTGAGGTTAAAAGACATCAAATACGCGGTGCTAAGAGATAGAATGGACTTAGCTGATTTTTCAGTTCAAGGCTACACGGTTTTTGCCCCCTGGAGTTTAAACCAGATAGATGGATTAGACTTACAAATTATTCAGGCCCTATCTCAAAACGGGAGGAAATCATTTGTTGAAATTGCTAAAAAAACAAAACTCAGCCCGGTAGGAATTAAGAACAGGGTAGAGAAACTAATAAAACAGGGCGTTTTAAAAATTCAAGGAGGATTACGGATGGAAACTTTTAATTCGATAAGTGCCTATATCGGGGTGGAGGCAGAGAAAAAGATTCTTCCTAATTTGATAGAAAGATTAGAAAAGTCTCCTTTGGTTTACCATTTAGTTAAAACATCCGGAAGTTACAATTTAGTGATAAACATTGTCGCCTCGAATATGGCTCAAATTGAAAACTTTATAACTAAAGAAGTAAGATCAAAACCAGGGGTAAAACGAATTGAAGTTAATATTGGAGAACTGCCCATAATCCCTAAGGCTTGGAATCCTCCGCTTGTTTAGGGGCTTGA
>CAZBBD010000091.1:0-2108 GCA_964490315.1 uncultured Candidatus Saccharibacteria bacterium | reverse complement strand
TCATTCGGTGAAATTCCAAATTCATAAATTTATCTTAAAAATTCCAATTACTGGTACAATTTCCAGAAATATTAATATTTCCTACTTTACCCGAACCTTAGGAACACTTTTAAAAAGTGGGATACCATTGATTAATGCTTTAGATGTCACTCGAACTACCTTGGGAAATCTTGTTTATCAGAAAGAATTGGAAGAAATATCAACCGAAGTCCAAAAAGGCAAATCAATAACTAATTATTTAAAGAAAAGAGAAAAGGTTTTTCCTTTGATGGTTTCCAGAATAATTGGAGTAGGGGAGAAAACCGGAAATTTAGAAGAAACCTTATTATATCTTGGTGACTTTTACGAAACAGAGATTGATAGATCGGTCAAAATCCTTTCTACTATTCTGGAACCAATTTTATTAATCATCATCGGCTTAGTGGTTGGCTTTATTGCTTTATCAATTATTACCCCAATTTATGAAATCACCCGTGGTTTGCATTTCTAAAAGTGGTGCCGGGTTTACCTTAATCGAATTGATGGTGGTGATAGGAATTATTGTTCTTTTAGTGGCGGTTTCCGTGCCTCTTGGTATTAATTTTTATAAAACCAGGGAACTTGATGTTCACGAAAGTGGTATTGTCCAGGTTTTAAGAAGGGCTCAATTAAGAGCAATGTCAGTTGAAGATGATTCTTCTTTTGGGGTTTATATTAGTTCTGAGCAATATGTTTTATTTAAAGGAAATTCCTATATTAGCAGGGATACAGCTTTTGATGAAGTTTCTGATTTGCCAGATAATCTTTCAATCACCGGGCTTTCAGAGATTGTTTTTAGCAGATTGAGCGGTATTCCATCCGATACCGGAGCCATTACTTTAACCATTGATAACCGCACTGGAACCATAAATATCAATGAAATGGGCAAGGTCAACTATTAGTTGACCTACGCTGATAAAAAAGATTACAACAGATTAAACGGATATATGGCACTACTTTATGAAAGAGAATCTTATAAATTAAGAGGACTATGGATGAAAGTTTATAATAATTTAGGTCCAGGATTAAAAGAAAGCATTTACGCAAATGCATTTGAAGAATTATTAAAACAAGAAAAAGTTCCTTATCAAAGAGAACCCAATTTAACGGTCAGGTTTAATGGCCGGAAAGTTGGAGATTACCGACCTGATTTTTTAGTTTACGGTAAGATTATTGTTGAATTAAAATCTTTGCTACAAAATCCCAGAACTCAAATTCAGAGAATTTATCAATATCTTAAAGCCTCAAAATATAAACTAGGTTTTATGGTAAATTTTGGCTGTCCTAATCTTCAAATTATTCGGAGAATTTATGATAAAAATCAAATCCGTTAAATCCGTTGTTAATCCGTTAAATCTGCGTAGCTCTACGGGGCAGAGCCTTGTAGAACTGATGATTGCTATGGGGGTGTTTGTTTTGGCAGTTACTGCAATTAGCTGGTTGATCCTTGATGTTTATTTGGCTGACCGAGCTGGCCGGGAAAGGATGGAAGCCACTTTTTTATCAAAAGAAGGAATGGAAGCAGCTAAATCTATCCGGGATAACAATTGGGACAATTTAACTAATAGTAGTCATGGATTAGCTATTTATGGCGGGAACTGGATCTTCCAAGACATAGAAGAAGATGTCTCAGATCAGCTCAGAGAAGGGAAAAGAAAAATTACTGTGGAAGAAATAAGCAGTGATAGAAAAAAAGTTACCTCTCAGGTAACTTGGAAGTTAACAGAAGCCCGGTCACAAGAAGTTGTTTTGACTACTTATTTGACTAATTGGGCTGAATTTATTCCTTTCGATTGTGCTTCCTATTGCCAGTCAATTGGATATAGCGACGGAATTTGCAGAGCAAGGCCAGCTCGATGTAGTGCAAATGGGGAAACTTACGAATCCGGAGGTGATGAATATTGTACTGGTGGTCCCCAGCAAGATACTTGCTGTTGTGCCCCATAAAGAAGATTTAAGATGAAAGGGTTTACATTAATAGAATTAATAATTTACATTGCAATTGTTGCAGTAATCTTGCTGGTAGCCTTTGACTTTGGCTGGGAAATTATTTATGGAAATGTAAAAGCACAAGCGACTAGAGAAGTTCA
>CAZBBD010000090.1:0-2170 GCA_964490315.1 uncultured Candidatus Saccharibacteria bacterium | reverse complement strand
TTTAATTTTAAAATACGCCAATAAAAATATTTCTAGTTCTAACCGAAGACTTAAGCCTAAAAAGAATTGTAAAGATTAAATTAAAATTGTGGATACTTTATTTTATATCCTAGCTATAGGAATAAACATTTTTATTGCTATCTGGATATTGCGAAAATATAGCATTTTTAGCTGTCCTGGATTTATAGTGATTTTTACCCTGTCTTTTCTTTTAACTGACGCAATTGGATTAGGGGCAGTTTTTCTATTTAATCTTTCAATTACGCCTTTATTTTTAGAAAAAGAAATAGCCCTCCGGGTCTTCCCCACTTTTTTATGTGCTATTGGTTTTTTTCTTTTTGCTCTTGGTTTGGCAGTAATCTACCCAAAACCTCGCCATAAAATAGAGATAAATCTAAAGAGCCGAAGTAGTCTAAAATATTTAAAAAGATTAGGTTTATTTTTTATTTCTCTCTCTCTGTTGATGATCCTTATCTCTTTGGCCACAGAGGGATTTTTTAGTTTTTCAACTTTTTTTACAGAAATGCACAGATACGGCTATATAACTAAAAAATTTGAATTTCTTACCTATGGGCAAATTTTAGCCTTTGTTGGTTTTGCTTTACTGATAGCTTCTAGTCAGAGACGTCTTTTACAATTTATAGTGTTAATATTTAGCGGAATATTCGGTATTTTATTAACCACAAGCAAAAGCGGGCTCATGTATCCGGTGATTGCTTTTTTCACGACTTTATATATTTATCAATATCGCTCTTTTCGCTACTGGTTCAAGCCGGCGATTATCTTTGTTTTATTACTTTGCATGTTAGTAGGAATAAGCGTAAAGGGCCAAGTTAAAAATGTTTTAACTGATCAAAAAGTCAGTTTTGAAACCGAGACAGTGGCTGGGTCGGCCTACAGTGCATTTAGTACCAGATGGGGGCCAATCGGACTTTATCGGGGATATTCAGCTTTAGTGGAAAGGATAAAAGAAAATCCTTGGTGGTCCGGCGAAGGGAAGGTAAGTTATTTTGCTGCCGTGGCTCCAATTCCTCGTTTTTTATGGCCCCAAAAACCCATAACGCCAACAAAAGGGATTGGCTATCTGGTTGACCCCTATCAAAGAGTTGATCCCCGTAGCGCTTATGCCCCAACGCTGATGGGTTCTTGGTTTTGGGATCTGGGTCTATTAGGAGTAATTTTTGGAATGTTTTTTTCTGGTATATTTATTGGAGGAGTATCGCGTTTTTTCTCTATAAAAGACCGCTTTATAAAATACGCCCCGGCCTATATTTTTTTTGTGTTATCAGGAGTTAGTTTTGCCGAAGCCGGGTTCATCAATTTTTCCTCACGTTTAGCAGTTATTATATTCATTGTTATAGCCATTGGTGGAGGATGGGCGATACTAACAATGCTACGATCTTCTGTTCGGAAACCTCGTTTAATAGAAGACAGTAAATTTAAGAATCTTTATCCCTCGTTTCATTATTTAGATAAATCTACTTTTTTAAAATAGGAAATTAATATTATGCAAAATTTACCATTGATTTCTGTTATTATTCCTTGCCGAAACGAAAGAGACTTTATTGGAAAATGCCTTGATTCTATTCTTGATAATGATTACCCTAAAGACAAGCTTGAGGTTCTGGTTATGGATGGGATGTCAGAGGATGGTACGAGAGAGATTATTAAAGATTATGCCCAAAAATACTCTTTTATTAAGTTAGTAGATAACCTAAAAAAGTTTACCCCTTTTGCCTTGAATATCGGCATTAAAGAAGCTAAAGGAGAAATTATTATCCGAATGGATACCCACGCTGTTTACAAAAATGACTATATTTCAAAATGTCTAAAGTATTTAAAAGACTATAATGCCGACAATGTGGGCGGAGTAATAAAAACCGTTCCCAGAGAAAATACCCCTTCAGCTAAAGCCATTGTTATTGCTTTAGCTCACCGATTTGGAGCAGGAGATTCTTATTTTAGAACAGGAGCCAAGGAGCCAAGATGGGTTGATACGGTCTTTGGCGGTTGTTATAGAAAAGAAATTTTTAAACAATTTGGTCTTTTTAATGAGAATCTTCTTCGTACCCAAGACCTTGAATTTAATTTAAGGCTAAAAAGATCCGGAGGGAAAATTCTTTTAGTTCCAGGAATTGTTGCCTATTATTACCCTAACATTAATAACCTA
>CAZBBD010000089.1:0-2198 GCA_964490315.1 uncultured Candidatus Saccharibacteria bacterium | reverse complement strand
TGTGAACTGTTTTCTTTCGTCTGGTATTAAATTCTTCACTTATCGCTTGTTCATAAGCTTTTAGACCATCAGTAATAATAAATTCAGGTCTGGCATCATGGCTGTGTTTTTTAGCAGTACGTAACGCCATCCGTGCGTCTTCAATAGTTCTTCTTTTGCTCACACAACTTGCAAGATGAAACCTTGTTTCATCATTACCTTCGCTTTTCTTTGAAAAGCTCGGTTTTTAAAGCCATACATTTTGTCCCCAGCAATCGGATAACCCAAATAGGCAAAATGGCACCTAATTTGATGTTTCCTCCCGGTTTTTGGCTCAACTTCAATTAAAGTATAATTTTTAAATCTTTTCAATACTTTATATTCAGTAATTGCATCTCTTTTTCCCTGTGCATTCGGCTCACCAACTAAATAAATCTTTTGCTTTAAGCGATTTTTTGGAGATCTACCAATTAAAGTTTCAATTACCCGAGCGTTAGCGAAGTCAAAGAAGGTTCCTTCTTCTCCACCTTCACTTGCTTTTGCTCGCTCGGTGGGTGAAGATGAAGCTTTAGCTTCATCGCCTTCCCCCTTTTTGTCTTTTATTTCCCCGACTACTAAGGCCAGATATTTTTTGATTACTTTTCTTTCTTTAAACTGCTTTTGGAAAAAATCTAAGACTTTATCACTTTTCGCAATTAAGAGTATCCCGGAAGTATCTTTATCTAAACGATGAACCCTTCTTTCAAAGTTGTCAGAATTTATTCCCGCCGGTTTATCAATTACTAATAAATCTTTATCTTCGTAAATAATTTTAAATTTTCCATTTTCCATTTTTAATTTGTGGGCACTAGAGGACTTGAACCTCTGACCTTCTCGATGTCGACGAGACGCGCTAACCAACTGCGCCAAGTGCCCGTCTGTGCGCGTAGTTGGACTTGAACCAACGACCCCAGCTTTATAAGAGCTGTGCTCTAACCAACTGAGCTATACGCGCCTAATCTTTACTTTTATTGATTTTTTCTTTTTTGTCGAGGGTTTAAAAATTTTTGTTTCTTTCTTAGCAGTAGGTGGGCGTTGACCAATCAATTTTTCAAATTCCTCTTTTTCAATTATCTCTTTTTCAATTAGGATTTTAGCAATTTTATCTAATAAATTTTTCTTTTTTAATAAAATTCTTTTAGCCTGTCTTTCAGCATTTCTAATGAACTTAGTAACTTCTTTATCAATCTGGGCAGCTACTTTTTCTGAATAATTCCTTTGTTCAGAAATTTCTTTTCCCAAAAATACCAATTCCTCTTTTTCTCCAAAAGAAACCGGGCCAAGGGATGACATTCCGTATTCTTTAACTAATTTTCGAGCTAACCCAGATGCTCTTTCCAGATCATTGCCTGCTCCAGTAGTAATTTCACCAAATTTTAATTTTTCTGCACAGTAACCTCCTAACAAAGTGGCAATTTCTGCCAAAAACTCTGATTTTGTTTTAAGTCTTCTTTCTTCGCCAGGCATTTTTAAGGTATAGCCAGCTGCCATTCCTCGGGCAATAATTGAAATTTTTCTTATCGGCTCAGATCCGGGCAAAGATGAAGAAACTAAAGCATGACCAGTTTCATGATAGGCGGCAATTTCTTTTTCTTTTTTTGATAATATATGACTTTTTCTTTCCGGACCCAATAAAACTTTTTCAACTGACTCTAAAAATTCTTCTTGAAAAACTTGATGTTTGTTTCTTTTAGCTGCCAGAATCGCTGCTTCATTAACCACGTTAGCTAAATCAGCTCCCGAAAATCCCGGAGTTCTTTCAGCGGTTTCCCTTAAATTAACATTCAGAGACAAAGGTTTTCCCTGGCAGTGGATTTTCAAGATTTCTTCCCTGTCATTAATGTCTGGCTGGTCTAAAACCACTCTCCGGTCAAACCTGCCTGGTCTTAAAAGGGCTGGATCAAGAACATCCGGCCTGTTTGTTGCCGAGATGACAATAACATTTGTGTCTCTTTCAAAGCCATCCATCTCAACCAAGATCTGATTTAGGGTTTGCTCTCTTTCGTCGTGGCCGCCGCCCAGACCTGCTCCCCGATGGCGGCCAATAGCGTCAAGTTCGTCAATAAAGATTATGGCTGGAGCTGCCTTTTTGGCCGTAGAAAATAAATCTCTGACCCTTCCCGCTCCTACCCCGACAAACATTTCAACAAACTCACTACCTGAGATATGGAAAAAGGGAA
>CAZBBD010000088.1:0-2209 GCA_964490315.1 uncultured Candidatus Saccharibacteria bacterium | reverse complement strand
CTCTTAGAATTTTTAGGGAGGGGGTCAACATTATTAAGTCGCCAATTCCCCAAGTATGAACAACTAAAATTTTAGAAATATTTTTAATCATTTTTTAGCTAAATTTTTCTTCCCAAAATTCCCCCGCCAAAAGTCAAAAAGGGCAATGCCAATAGAAAAAGATATGGCTTTCTCTCCTTTTGTTATTTTTCTTATAATTTTAAAGACGAGGTATAAACTAAAATAAAAATAAAAAGGATATTTTACGTAAAAGGGGGCATTTCTTCTAACAAATAAAGGTTTATTCCGATAAAAATAGTAGGTATTTGAAACCGGAATTTTATCCAGTGTCCCCCTTATTTTATGCCAAATTTTAGATTTTGGCTCACAAATTATTTTAAATCCTGCTTTTCGAGCTTGAAGACAATAATCAACTTCTTCAAAATTAAGAAAATAAGGTTCGTAAAAATAACCTATTCTTTCAATAACCTCTCTTTTAATAAGGAAACAGCCCCCTAAACACTCAACCTCCCTAATCTTTTCAGGTAATTTATTTTCTTCTGTTTTGCCCTTCCAAAAGTTTACAGTTCTACCTGCCGTATATAATTTCTCTATCTGGGGATAACAATAAGTCACTGGCCCCACTAACCCCACTTTTTTATCTTCCATTGCTTTTACCAAAGGTTCTAAAAAACCTTTATCTACAATCATGTCGTTATTGATAAAAAAAATATAATCTGCTCCTCTTTCTAAAGCGTATTTCATCCCAATATTAGTCCCCCCAGCAAATCCTAAATTATCATCGTTGTAAATGTAATTATACTGCGGGAATTCTTTTTGGATTCTGTAAGTTGAGCCATCAATAGAACCATTATCAACTATAATTACTTCGTAATTAGGATAAGTAATTTTCCCCAACGACTCTGAGCAATCTTTTGTGTCCTCAAAATTATTCCAATTAAGAACTACTATTGAAACTTTCGGTATTTTTTTCATAGCTTTTATTTATTGTTATTCACTATTTTTTCTAAAAATTTTTCTAACAAATCAGTACTTGTTTCCCAGTTAAATTGCTGGATACGTTTCTTTCCAGCTTTGGCAATTTTTATTCTTAAATCATCATCTTCTAAAAGCCTGATAATGTTTTTAGCTAAACTTGGAGGATCTTTTGGTGGAGAAATAAGAGCAGTTACCTCGTTTTCGGCAAAATCCCTAATGCCGCCACAATCAGTGGTTACTATCGCACAACCAGAAGCCATAGCTTCAGCCGGCGGTAAACCAAAACCTTCTGTATGGCTTGAACATAGGAATATTGAACTTTGGTTATAAATTTCTTTAACCAAGTTATCTTGAGAAGAATCTCGCCGATATTCAATCCAGCTTGGAATATCAGGATTACGTTTCTCAATGCCAAATAAGATAGTCCGCAAATGTGGGAATTTCTTTTTTACTAAATTAAGTGCTGCTATTCCTTCTTTTGTCCCTTTCCAGGGAATTCCTGAATACATTATTGAAACGCAAGGTAACCGTTTTTCAATGGGATTTAAAACTTTAAAACGTTCGTGATCAATGCCATTAGGAATACAAACCATATCTTTAGCGTTAAGATAAAGCCCAACATTATAAAGCCATTTAGAAACAACCACTTTATAAAAATCTGATTTCCAGGTCGCCTCAACTTTTTCTTTTGGTCCTCCCCATATTTCATAATGCTGGAAAAAATAGCTTTTTTTTCCTTTAGTTTTCGGGTATTCTTTCATATATTCAGCAATAGTCCAGAAAGTGGAAAAAACCACATCAGCATCAGGAATATAGTCTGGAGTGGGCTCGGGAATAAAAAACTGCCTAATACGAGAATCAACAAATTGCCAATCAGGCTGGGGCTTAAACAAGGTTCTATATAAATAACCAATTTCTTTTCTTATTTTCCTATATAAATTTGGTAAAGGAGGTGAATTTCTTATTTTTTTTGGATAAATTATGTTAATCTGGTGACCTCGTTCAACCAAACGGTTAGCGTACTCATAAACAATCCTGCATCCCCCTACGGGCTTTCTTGGAAAGCTGGGCAATATAAAAGTAATTTTCATTTTAATTTAAAAATCGGCTAAGGTTAATTAACTATTTACCTTTAATTGATTTCTTTTTTAGATAACAATTAAGAAGGGTAGGGAAAAAGGGTAAAAACCAGGCTATCATACTCCAACCAGTCACCCAAGTATTATAACAT
>CAZBBD010000087.1:0-2213 GCA_964490315.1 uncultured Candidatus Saccharibacteria bacterium | reverse complement strand
TCTCAAATTCTCAAGAATGTTAGAATAAGGCATAGAGGCTTTAAAACCGTCAGAAAAATCGCCAATTAGGCGATTTTCCTATGTTGTGGGTTTCACTACGCATCTTGTCAGTCATCATAGACGGCAGGGCTTGATTTTTTTAATTTGACATAATAATATAAAGTAAATCGTAGTTCTTAAAAAAAGAGGAGGTAATTATTATGAGTCTTGCTGAAGTTTGTGAAAAAGCAGTGAAAGAAGGTCACGCTAAAGTAATCTTTGGCTCTGTGATTCAACTAACTGGTCCAATTGACCAAGAAAAGTTTCGCCAACTTGAAACAGATTATGCAACTGCGATAGAGGCTAGATTTGAAGAAGACAGAAGAAAAGAGATAGAAGCCTGGAAAAAGTGGCAACGAGAAGGGCCCTGGTATTTTTAACATTGTTGTGCAACGTATTGAAGGGGCTCATAAACGAGTTGGAGAAAGTAAGCTTCATTTTGGAGCAGTAGCTCCTGCTTAATAATTAAACCAGCGTGGTTTAGTCCTATAAAGCGACCAGGAAAACCCCTAGTCGCTTTTTTATTCCTCCATACTCAAACTTGGCACTAAGCCCCCGCTAAACAGGTCCGAACCCTTCAGTAAATTCAGGGCGCAGCATCGTCCTGTAGAAGGAGCCGACAATTCCGCCAATCCGCCTTTCGGCAGAGGCGGTTTTTTTGGTAGAAAAAAACGAGTGTCATCTATAAAAGAGACACTCTTGGTGCTGTTTTTGGGCTTGGGCCTTTAGGTTCATTAGTTTCAAGACTCAGTCCTTAATAAAGAACAAGATAAAAGGCGAGACAAGAAGTAGAGGGAATAAAACGGACAGCTAAAAAATTCTCCTCTCGTACACTGATTCCTGCCCTCCCGGTCAGCGTTCTCCAGCCATGGCAGTTGAATTTCCTAAAAGAGTAGGATACTCCTTAAGGAAATGCACAAACCTTAGGTGTTTACCAAGGTTTCCCCGCTGGTTTCCTCCCGCGCTGGACTTGTTGTCCTAGGCCAAGTCCTCCCTGCCGTTGTTTATTCCTTCTTGTCTCCCAGTTGTAGGTTATATTGTCAACTAATTATTGTCAAGGCAGTCTCTAATATTATTAATCTTTAATAGTTTTTCTTTTATATTTCTAGTATATTCAAAATCATAAAGGGTTATAAGAAACTTTGGGCTGGGGAGCCGACAATTCCGCCAATCCGCCTACCGATGAAGGCGGTTTTTTGGTAGGCCCCGAGAATTATTATTGCCTCGGGCGTTAATTTGTGATATATTAAATCCAGAATGAAAACTTATACCGACGAGCAATTAGTCACTAATTATCTGAAAGGCGATGAAGAATCGTTGGAGATTTTAATTAAACGGTATTTGAGGCCCATATACAGCTTTACTTTTCGATTTGTTGGAGACAGCGAAATAGTAGAAGATATTACTCAAGAGGTTTTTGTTAAGGTTTGGCGCAATCTTAAGAAATTTGACAAGAACAAAAAATTTAAAACTTGGATTTTTACTATTGCCAAGAATGCTTGCCTTGACTGGCAGAAGAAAAAGAAAACCCTCCCGCTTTATTTTGCCGAGACCATTAGAGATCCATCGCCTATTCTCAATTAGACCTTAGATAGTATTATTGAAAGACTTTCTCCTAAATAACGCATGGTTTTATTTCTTCGCCATAATGATCACTTTACTTTCCGTGAAATAGCCGAGAGTTTAGGGGAATCGATCGACACTATAAAAACCCGCCATCGGCGAGGAATTGCAATATTAAGAAAGCTCCTAAAAAGGAAATGAACCAAAACAGCTCCCTTGGTCGTATTAGTATATAGGGAGCTATGAGACAGGATTTCGAAAAACTTTTCTCGCATCTTAAACCCGCAGAGCCTCCCGCGGGTCTTTTTGATCGAATAATCTTGGCAATTAAACGGGAGCAAGAATCACAACACACAAGGAGATTAGTGTTTGGTTTTGCGAGCCTTTTAATTGTTTCTTTTATGGCCGTTCCTTTTTCTTTGACAATACTCGTGGGTCAAGTAGAAAGTTCCGGTATTCTTTACTTTATTTCTACTGCGGTCAGCGATTTTGGGACTTTCCTAATTATGTGGCAAGATTTTAGCTTAGCTGTTCTTGAATCCTTGCCCCTCACAGGAATGATAGCTTTTGCAATAAGTCTTAGCCTATCTGTTTTTACTCTTCGACTATTT
>CAZBBD010000086.1:0-2229 GCA_964490315.1 uncultured Candidatus Saccharibacteria bacterium | reverse complement strand
ATAAAGCTGGAATCGCTAGTAATCGCATATCAGCCATGGTGCGATGAATATGTTTCTGAGTCTTGTACTCACCGCCCGTCACATCAAGAGAGCTGGCAGTACCCGAAGCCCCTGTTTGACAGGGTCTAAGGTAAGGTCAGTAATAAGGGTGAAGTCGTAACAAGGCACGGCTAGGGGAACCTGGTCGTGGATCATTACATTTATTTTTTTGAGTGTCGACTGAAGTTGAAGTTTGGAATTCGGATTTTAACTTCAGGGTGTTGATCTCGGTACCTTAAAACGAGATCCGGGGCAACTCTAAGAATCTAATTTTAAAATTACAAGGATTTTCCTTGTTTTTTATTATAATTTTGCTAAAATTAAAAAGTGTACTACCGAGTTTTTTCCAAAATTTATGAGAGGGCGGCTAAAAAAATGTGTTCAGATTGCCAGAACTTTATCAAAAAAGGTTCTAAAATTTTAGATTTAGGTTGTGGCTCAGGAATAATTGCAAAAGAATTCCAAAACTTTTTTCAAGCGAAAATAGTCGGAGTAGATATTAAAGATAATAGGGTAGAAAAAATTCCATTTGAAATTATTGATGGCAAATTTCTTCCTTTCCCAGAAAATTCTTTTGACATTGTTTTAATAAATTATGTTTTACACCACAGCCAAGGCCCACTAGCTCTTTTAAAAGAAGCTAAAAGAGTTTCAGAGAACAAAATTTTGATTTACGAGGATCTACCAGAAGGGGTTTTATCAAAATTAATTTGTAAAATTCATGGTATTTCTTTTAATAAATTTTCCAAAATTAAAAATCAAGCTTATTTCAAAACAGAAAAAGAATGGGAAAAAATTTTTAAAAAAATCGGATTAGGTGTTATTTTTAAAAAGATAATAAATAATTTTCCAGTAAAAAAAGAATTATTTATATTAGAAAAGAGTTAAGGGCACGTAGTTCAGCGGTAGAACGCTTCTCTGATAAAGAAGAGGTGGAAGGTTCAACTCCTTCCGTGCCCACTTGGGCCTGTAGTTTAGTGGTAGAATGCCTCATTTGCAATGAGGAGATCGTGGGTTCGATTCCCGCCAGGTCCACTGAAATTAACTCGAACTATTTTTCACCTGCCTTTTAAAACTTTAGCGAAGGAAAGGTAAAAGAAAAATTTTATTAAATGAATTTTATTTTCCCATTCTTGGCTGCTGTTTTGCAGGCCGGATCAGTTACTATTGATAAAGTAGTTTTATCGGTTCGCCGAGTAAATTTCAAAACTTATACTGGGATTAGCTTTCCGCTAATCTTTTTTATTACGCTGATTATCTTTCTGATATTTCAGCCGCCATTGTCCCTTAGTTTATTTTTCGGAAAATTCCTTTGGCTTCTTCTCCTCTCGATACTATTAGCAATTATTGTTAATCTTATTTTTTATCGTGCTCTCGATGCCGACCGACTCAGCGAAATTCAAACAATCAGTCTATTAAAAAATATTCCTATTATTATTTTTGCAAGTTTCATTTTTACCAGTGAGCGCAACTTCATTGTCATTCTTTCGGCTATTATTGCTTCAGCAGCAATTATTTGGTCGCATTGGCAAAAAGATCATTTTCAAATTGCTAAATATACAGCTCCTTTTTTATTTTGCGCAATCGCTCTCTCACCCTTAAGAGCGATTATCTCAAAAGAGCTTTTGAGTATTTGGAATCCAATATCGCTTGAGTTGGTACGTTCTGGCGCCATTGCTTTAATTCTCGGTCCTTTATTTTTTCGACATTTCCAAAAAATTTCCCTAAAAGCCTTTTTCTTATTTATTATAACTAATATCCTTACTTCGATTGCCTGGATTTTATATTATTTTAGCTATCAAATTTCCGGCATTATATATACTGTTCTATTGTTTTCATTACAGCCTCTTCTCGTTTATTTTGCATCTGTATTTTTTCTAAAAGAACCCTTTCAGCGAAAAAAAATTATCGCTTTCTTCATTATCCTTATTTCAATAATGGTTGCTCAAATAACCTCATCTAGTTAAAAATAATTTACTGCCAAACTCTAGTAGTAGAATGCGCCGCGTTCATTACAGGGCTGGGAAAAACTAGAAATCATCAAAGAGTGTGGTAAAAAATGCTGTGCCCCATAGTAAGCTCTACTTCGCTTCTGGGGTTTAAGTTATCTTAAGAAGAATAGCCCGCCAGAGTTATCCACAGGATAACTTTTTTGGCTTTCTGGTATAATAAAATAATTATTTAAAGGTC
>CAZBBD010000085.1:0-2247 GCA_964490315.1 uncultured Candidatus Saccharibacteria bacterium | reverse complement strand
GTTGGAATCATTTTATGAATTTCGGTAGTAGCTAAAACAAAAATAGCATAAGCAGGAGGTTCTTCTAAGGTTTTCAAAAGAGCATTTGCTGCCTCTTTCGTTAACTGGTGTGATTCATCAATAATAAATACTTTATGTTTTGATTTTGTTGGGACAAAGCGAATTCCATCCCTTAATTCTCTTATTTCATCAATTCCTCGATGAGAGGCGGCGTCAATTTCAATTAAATCCATTGACCTACTTTCCATAATTTCTTTACAAGAAGAGCATTGATTACAGGGTTCAAATTCATTTACTTTTCGGTTCTGGCAATTGACAGCTTTGGCTAAAAGCCGGGCAAGGGTGGTTTTTCCTGTTCCTCTTGGCCCAGAAAACAAATAGGCATGGGAAACCATTCCAGAAGAAATAGCATTAGTTAAAGTTCGAACAATGTGTTCTTGTCCAATAATCTCGCCAAAGGTTTGCGGTCTATATTTTCGATAGAGAACTAAATTAGTTGTCATTTTTAAGTTTAAGTTTGTTAAGAATTAACCAGCTAAGACCAATGGTCAATAAAATTCCTGTTAATACCTGCCAGCCAAAATATCTTTCAATGGTAATTCCGGCCTGGGTAGCCAGTAAAACTATTAGACCGGCGATCATAACTCCCAGGGTTATTAAAGGGAAAGCTTTCCTAAAGGAAATTCCAAATAAAAAGGCAATTAAGGAGCCAGTCCAGCCGCCAGTAATTGGCAAGGGAATGGCTACAAATATAATTAGAGCCGAATAGCCGTATTTTTCAATTTTGGTATTGTATTTTTTCCTAGTTCTTGCAAAAAGCCAAGAAAAGAATCGTTGAAAAATGCTAAACTTTTTAGAAAACCAGGCTGAAACAGGCTCTAAGAATAAAAGGAGTAAAATTACCGGAACTAAATTCCCAATTACTGAAATCAAATAAGCTACTGCCCAGTTTAACTGATAAATTGTTAAAGCTATGGGCAAAGAAATCCTTAATTCTCCGATTGGCGTCATCGCCAACAAAAATGTTTGAATTTCAAGAGTCACAGTTAATTTATCTCAGTGTATCACAAATTTTCAAAAAATCAAAAGCTGAGGCTTTAGCTGAAGCGGAAGAAGAAGCACACTTCTTCGCCCACCAAAATGAATTGAAAATTCATTGACCGAACTTCCGTAAGAAGTAAAGGTGAAGATGAGATTTATCTCATCGCCTAAGGCTGAAACGAATTGAAAATTCATTGAAATATGGTAAAATAACTTAATAATATGTTAAAAGTTTACAATACCCTATCAAGAAAAAAAGAAATTTTCAAACCAAGGAAGGCAAAAAAAGTAAATCTTTTTGTTTGTGGGCCAACGGTCTATGACTTTTCTCATATTGGTCATGCTAGGACTTATATTATTTTTGATGTGATTATGAAACATCTGAGGCAAAAAGGTTATAATGTTTTTTATCTTCAAAATATCACCGATATTGATGACAAGATTATAAAAAGAGCAGGAGTGAAAAAAATTTCTCCTCAAAAACTGGCTCGGAATTTTGAAAAAGAATATTTAAAAGATATGAAGAGTTTAAAAATCGATAGCGTCACAAAATATGCTCGGGCTACCGAACACATTAAAGAAATTATTAGTCAAGTTGAAAGATTATTAAAAAAAGGTTATGCCTACAAGATAGAAGATGGAATTTATTATGACATTTCAAAATTTAAAGATTATGGGAAATTATCAAGAAGGACAATTGAGCAGGCAGAAGATGCTGTTTCCCGAATAGATGAAAGCAAAGAAAAAAGAAATAAAGGAGATTTTTGTTTATGGAAGTTTTCTAAAAAAGGAGAGCCTTTCTGGCCAAATCCCTGGTTTTTGGGCAGGCCGGGCTGGCACATTGAGGATACCGCTATCACTGAAAAATATTTTGGACATCGATATGATATTCATGGTGGAGCTAAAGATTTGATTTTTCCCCATCATGAAGCTGAAATTGCTCAAATGGAAGCTGTTTCTGGGAAAAAACCGATGGTAAAATATTGGCTTCATTCTGGACTTTTGACAATTAAAGGGCAAAAAATGGCAAAATCTTTAGGAAATTTTTTAACAATTAGAGATTTTCTCAAGTTAAATTCTCCTCGAACTTTAAGGTTTTTTGTGATTAAAACTCGTTACCGCTCCCCTATTGATTATTCAGAAAAAGCAATTCTTCAAACCAAAAGAGAGTTAGAAAAAATTGATGAATTTGTAACCAAGATTAAA
>CAZBBD010000084.1:0-2312 GCA_964490315.1 uncultured Candidatus Saccharibacteria bacterium | reverse complement strand
AAATTATTTTTGAGTTAAAAAACGGAGATGTCTTTTCAAAAATGAAATATGAAGGTGGAGTTCATCGAGTTCAGAGAATCCCTAAAACTGAAAAAGGGGGAAGAATTCACACCTCTACTGCTTCTGTAGCCGTTTTAGCCAAACCAAAAAAAGCTGAAATTAAAATTAAACCAGAAGATTTAAGAATTGATTTTTATCGATCTTCCGGACCCGGCGGTCAATATGTAAATAGAAGAGAAACTGCAGTCAGAATCACTCATCTACCTTCTGGAATTGTAGTTACTTCACAAACTGAAAGAAACCAGTTACAAAATAAAGAAAGCGCAATAGTGATTTTGGAAGCCAAACTCTTGGAAAAAAAAGACGAGGAAAAATTAAAAGAACTGGGCAAAGAAAGAAAAACCCAAATTGGCTGGGCTAAAAGGTGCGAAAAAATCAGAACCTATAATTTCCCCCAAGATAGAATTACTGACCACCGCATCAAAAAAGGCTGGCACGGTATTGAAAAAATTATGGCAGGAAACCTAGGGCTGATTATCTCAACTTTAAATAAAAGCAAAATTTAACTGCTGTTCTCAATTGCTTTAATGTCTTTCTCGTATTGACTAACAATTTTCATAACCGAATCTCCATAAAACCTATATCTCGTATTGGTTGAACCAGAAAAATAAATCATTGCTGCTTTCCATTCAGCGGTGTAAGTTTGTTTAGTTGCTCCATAATCTGTTAGATAAAGAGAGGCTGCCAAAAATGCAT
The DNA here is from genome assembly GCA_964490315.1 of uncultured Candidatus Saccharibacteria bacterium. Lineage (GTDB taxonomy): Bacteria > Patescibacteriota > Minisyncoccia > Minisyncoccales > CAZBBD01 > CAZBBD01. Next base: position 1,556 of record CAZBBD010000084.1, on the reverse strand, counting down.
CCTTGATATCCCAGGGATCAGCTGGCTTTCCAGTAATTGCCTTAACTTTATCTCGATACACTGCCCAGGTAGACGGAATAAATTGAGCGGGTCCCATTGCTCCTCCCCACCCGTAACTCATTGGGCAAGAAACCAAAGTACTAAAAGGGTCACGGCCTAATTCTTTGGTAATTTCCAAAAAAGGGGTTACGTCTCGGGAAGGCTTCATCACTTTGCTAATTGTCTTACCATTATAAGCCACCACTCCTTCTCCGGTTGAGGAGTTTTTTAAATAACATTGGCCAACATTTTTACCAATATTTGATTCTTGCCTTAAAATGGCAAGCAAAAAAGCAGGTCTAATTCCAGTTATTCCTTCGACCTCTTTAGCTAATTTATAGGCTTCACCAAAAGTAGGAGCTTCTGGCACTCCGATTAATTCAAAAATCCTTGCCCTAATTTCAGTTGCTTTTTCCTCAATTTCTTTTTTTTCTTGGAGGGATTTTTGATACTCTGTCTCGGTTAATTTCAAAAAATAGTCTTTCTCTTTTTTGGTTACCTCGCCTTCTTGCCGTTGAAGCATTTGCATTTTTAATGTTTTTTCTAAATCCCCTTTTTCTTCATCCAAAGCTGTTTTTTGACCTTCTAAACAAGATTTTAAATCTTTTACATCTTCTAAAAGTTCTTGGCTCTTAGAATTTAAAGTTTCCAGGGCTACTAAATTATCAAAAAAATCAGAAAGTTCTTTTTCAGAAAGTAAAATTTCAACTGGAGATTTCTGGTCTTCTTCGTAAATAAACTGGAGAATATCAGCTAATTGCTGGCGAGAATTTTTAATCTTTAAAGAAGTTTTTTCGATAGAACTTTCCGTATCTTCAACTTGGAAGCCGATATCTTTTATTACCACATTACTTTGCTCAATTTGAAGGTTTAACTTCTCAATTTGCTTTTTCAAGATATAAATCTGATTTTGGAGGGTCTTTTTTTCTTTTTGGGTTTGAGAAATATCTTCATCATATTGAGCAATTTGCTCCTCCAGTTGCCTCAATTCCTCTTCCAGAGTTTGGCGCTCTCCCAAGGGAGTCATCGTTTCTTGATTACCTTCAGCAAAAATCTCAAAATTTAATAAAAAACCAGAGGGGCTCTTTTGAAACTCTGCTGGCAAAGCAAAAACCAAGATTAACCCAAGAAGTAGAATTAATTTAATTGCTATACAAAAATTGCTTTGTAATTTTAGAGAATGTTTAATCTTCATCTTGGCTTTTCTTCTTTTTCTTCTTCCTTAGTAGAGGAGGGTTTCTCCTCTTCTGTTTTTTCCACATCTTCCACTTTCTCTTCAGATGGTTTTTTCAATTTCTCCTCCGCTTTCTCCGGTCTTGCTACTGAAGCTACAATTTCTTCTGGCTCTTTGAGAATTTCCACCTCATTAGAAACTGATAAATCTTTAATTAAAATGTTATCCTCAAAAGTTTTTAAGTTCTCTACATTTACTTTAATTTCTTTGGGAAGATTTTGAGGTTTAGCTTTCACTTCTACTTCAGAAATATTTTTAACTAAAGTTCCTCCTAAATCTTTTA
>CAZBBD010000083.1:0-2344 GCA_964490315.1 uncultured Candidatus Saccharibacteria bacterium | reverse complement strand
TTTCTTTTAAAACCGGACTTAAAACCTGGGGGTAAGAAATATTAGAAAAGGGGTTAGCAATAACTACTTCTTTCTTTAAAGAATCTTGAAAATATTCTTTTAACCCCGGGAGCAAAACTGTACCCCCAGCTAAAATATATAATTTAGGCTCTTGGCCTTTATTTTGAGAAAAGTCCTGAATAGTCGTTTTAATTTCAGCTAACATTAAATTAATGGTGGGAATTAAAATTTTCGCAATATTTTCTGACTTTAATCCCTTTTTTCTTTTTAAATCTTCGGCTTCTTGAGGATTAATATTTAAAGATTTAGCTAATATTTGAGTAAGTTGATTGCTAGAAATATCAAAGCTATGGCAGAGTCTCAAAACTTCATTATCAACCAGACTAACTGTGGTAGTTTTAGCGCCAATATCTATTAAAGCAATTGTTCTTTTGTCTTCTTTGATTAAGGCTCTTTTTAGAGCAAATATTTCTGCTTCTAAGGCTCGCGGTTTCAGTTCAGAAAGTTTGGCAATTTCTTGATATTGACTAATGACCTCTTTGGGAACAGCAACTAAGATTACTTTAATTTTTGTTTTCCTCTTATTAGAAGGATTTCCCCCAACTATACTCCAATCAGTAACCACTTCATCTATAGGAACCGGGACATGCTTTGAAGCTTCAAAATCAACTGCTTTTGGAATTTCTTCCTTAGTCATTGGAGGAAGTTCAATATTAGTAAAAAAACTATAAAAATCTGGGACGGAAAAGGCAGATAGACCTGGAGAAATTTTAGCTTCTTTCAGCATAGCTTTAATCGCTGTAGAAATATCGGAACTCGAAATCAAAAAGATGTTTTTTTTAGAAGATTTAAATGATTCAGGAAATGCCTGAAGAGGTAAAGAGCTATAATTTTCTAAATTTGGTCTTTCTGCTTTACCAGATAACTCCACTATTTTAATAGAAAATGTTCCAATATCTATCCCTAAAGATTTTTTATAAGTTTTTTTAAAAGGTGTCCAAGACATAGCTTCTTATATTTATTATAATATATATAATTTAAAATACTATGCTAATTAAGATCCGAAATTTTGCCCGCGCACCACTTTCATTAATAAAAAGTGGTGCGGGGTTTATTATTGATCTTCTTTTTCCTCCCCGGTGTTTAGGATGCCAGAAAGAAGGGACTTATCTTTGCGAAGATTGCAAAAGTATTATAGGAATTTTAGAATCGCATAAAATTTATTCAACTAAAAATCTTAAAGATTTATACTTTGCTGCCCCTTATCAAAATCCTCTAATCAAAATTTTAATCCGGAAATTTAAATATCAACCCTTTATTAAAGAGCTATCTAAGCCCCTGGCTTCTTTAATTGTAAACCATTTTCAATTAATTGACAAAAAACCTGATTTTTTTTATTCTCTTAGCCCCACACCAAAATTTGGCGGGGGATCTAATAAAGCTAATTTTATTTTAATACCTGTTCCTTTAAATAACAAGAGGTTAAAATGGCGGGGATTTAACCAGGCAGAAGAAATTGGGAAAGAACTCTCAAAATCCTTAAAAATTCCATTAATCAATGGTGTTTTGTTTAAAAGAAAAGAAACTTTGCCCCAGGTAGAACTTGCCGCTGAGGCAAGAGAAGAAAACATCAGGGGAGCTTTTTTTATAAAAAACAATGAGAAAATAAAAGAAAGAAAAATTCTTTTAGTAGACGATGTTTATACTACCGGCTCAACCATAGACGAATGTGCTAAAGTTTTAAAAAAAGCAGGGGCTAAAGAAATTTTGGGAGTAACGGTGGCTAGAGAATAAGATAAACCGCTAAACTACTATATATAATGATCAATCAAAAAACCGGCAATGCCGGTTTTTTGATTTGCGGTGGGAGAGGGACTCGAACCCCCACGCCCCTTTCAGGACTCCAGTTTTCAAGACTGGTGCATTGCCATTCTGCCATCCCACCGATGGCGGAGGAGGTGGGACTCGAACCCACAAACCGCTTTTTACACGGTTACAGTTTAGCAAACTGCTGGCTTACCAATTCGCCGCACTCCTCCAGTAGCTATATTTTACTTCTAAAAATTATTTTAGTCAACTTATTGAATGAATTGATTTTAGATTAATTTTGTGATAATTTTAAAGGCGATGAAGCTTCCCTTCATCTTCACCCACCGAGCGAGCGAAGCGAAGCGAAGGTGGAAAAGAAGGAACCTTCTTTGACTTCGCTAACGCTCGGATAAGTAAGGCCCTCGTAGTTTAATGGATAAAACGGGAGCTTGCGGAGCTCCAGATAGAAGTTCGATTCTTCTCGAGGGCACATGAATCTCTCCACTCCTATTGAAAAACTTCCCCATATTGGTTC
>CAZBBD010000082.1:0-2372 GCA_964490315.1 uncultured Candidatus Saccharibacteria bacterium | reverse complement strand
TTATTCCGAAAATTGAAAAGATTACCAGAGATGCTACTGCCTCTCATTTCTTTTTGATGTTTGGCTATAAGCTCTTTTCTTTGTATTTCCCTTTGTTTTTGGTTGCCAGAGGAATGTCTTTACCAGAAGTTGGCTATACTTATTTATTAATTTATTTGCCAATTGCTCTTTTTGCTCCAATAGTTGGTTTTTTTAACCATAAAATAAATCCAGCAATTTTAGCATCTTTGGGAATTTTAGGATATGGGGTTTATGTCTTGGGGATGATTTTAATCCAAAACCCTGCCTTATTTTATTTCTGGCAGGTACTTTTGGGGATATCTGCTGCTTTATTTTTTGCTTCCTCAAGAGCCATTTTGATGGGTTCTCATTTGGAAAACCCAGATCGGGCTTTTGGCTGGTTTTATTCTGCACCCTTTTATGCTGATGCTGTTGCTCCAGCAATTGGCGCTCTTTTTATCTGGAAATTTAATTTTGTAGGAGTGTTTATTTTAAGTTTGGCTATTCATTTTTCAAATGCTATTTTCTCTTTTATTAAATTAAGAGCACCAGCCCGAATTCTACCGGACCACGGTTTTAAGTTTAAAAACTTTCAGCAAAATTATCAAAAGGCCTTTCAAAAAATTAAACAGAGAACTGTTCTCTATTTAATTTTAGTTTCTTTTGCTATTCTGCTTTTGGGTGGATTCTATCGGGCCTTCTTTGTTTTATTTTTAAAACAAGAGCTGGCCTGGTCTCAAAATTTAATTTTGGCTTTTGGAGCAATATTTTCTTTAGTATTTTTGCCGTTTTCTTTATGGGTAATTAGAAAACTTGAGGAGCAAAAGACCTCAAAAAATATTTTCCGAGGAGGAATTATAGTTGGATTTTCCTCTATTTTGTTTGGAATTCTAATGCCATTTTTAAATTTTGTTAGCATTTTATTAATAAATATTGGGAGGTCAACTGGAAGCCTAATGGCGAATTCTGGAAGGTCGGGTTTGGTTAACCGCCAATTAAAAAAATACCCTGAAGAAGCTGGAGCAATTGATACTATTTTTTCTCCATTAGGCACTGCCTTAGGAGCTCTAGTTTCGGGATTTGCAATTGCCTTTTTAGGATTTAATCTCTTATTCATTTTTGGAGGAATTTTTATCGCCGTCGCCGGATTCCTTTGTAAAAAACTTGCCAACCCAAAAAAATTGAGTTAACATAATTGTGTATGAAAATTGGCATTGATTTGGGAACATGTAATTCTTTGGTTTTTATCCCTGGAAAGGGGGTAGTTTTAAATGAGCCGTCAGTAGTGGCGGTGACTCTTTCAGAGAATAAAATTTTGGCAGTGGGTGCAAAAGCTAAAGAAATGACTGGCCGAACGCCTGATACTATTAGAATTTACCGACCATTAAAAGACGGAGTAATTGCTGACTTTAGAGTAACCCAGGCTATGCTTAGATATTTTATTGATAAAGTTTCCGGTCCTCTCCGGATTTTCAAACCAGAGTTAATGGTTGGTATTCCGGCCGGGAGTACTTCTACCGAAAGGAGAGCAGTGATTGAGGCAGCTATGACGGCTGGGGCCAAAGCAACTTATGTAGCCAAAGAACCAGTTTTAGCTGCAATTGGAGCCGGAATACCAATTGATTCTTGTTCTGGTAATATGATTGTTGATATCGGCGGGGGGACAACTGAAGTGGCAGTAATTTCTCTAGGAGGAATCGTTACTTGCCATTCAGTCAGGACAGCTGGAGATAAAATAGATTTGGGAATTTCAGATTATATTAAGAAAAAACATAATTTAGCAGTAGGAGAACGAACTGTTGAAGAAATAAAAATAAAAATTGGCACAGCTATTCCAGAAAAAGAAGAAAAAAAATTAAAAATTCGAGGAAGAGACTTAATTTTAGGCCTGCCTAGAAACATTGAAGTTTCGTCAAATGAAATTTGTGAAGCAACCGGAGATATTTTAACTGAGATTATTCAAGTGATTAAAATGGTGCTGAGAGATACTCCCCCTGAATTATCTGCTGATATTATAGACAAAGGAATGGTTCTTTCTGGGGGAGGAGCTTTATTAAGAAATCTTCCAGAATTAATCGCTCAATCTACTGGTGTTCCCTGTATTTTAGTTGATGAACCTTTATATTCCGTAGCTAAGGGGACCGGGGTAGTATTGGAAAATTTGGATATATATAAAAAAAGCATAATGAGTAAGAAATAACAATGACCGATGAGCGATGACGATAATAATAATGAAAAGATTTTTGTCATAGTCATTAGTCATAAATCAATGCTGATTGGACATCAAAAACAATGGGAGTATTTGAAAAAATTAGTTGAGCTTGATCATCTTCCCCATTGTTTATTGTTTTCTGGCCAAGAAAAATTAGGGA
>CAZBBD010000081.1:0-2382 GCA_964490315.1 uncultured Candidatus Saccharibacteria bacterium | reverse complement strand
AGCATTACATGTTGGACAATTTACCTTTTGCATAGATTATCTCTTTTGTGCTATCTGTTTTATTAAAATTAAATCCTTTTTGTTTAATCCCCCAACTAAGTACAATACCCCAAGGTATATCACTATAGAAAAGATAACAAGTGATATAAAATTCATCGCACTAAAGTAAACAATGAACACACCCATTGCCAAACCTGAAGCAGACAATCGGAGTAATTGGTTTATAATTGCTAAACTTTGAATTTTATACTGCGTTCTTGATGCCAAAACTATTACGCTCAAAGTAATTAGAAATTCCGACATAACAGTTGCAATACCTGCACCAACATAGCTATATTTTGGGATTAATAAAAGATTTAAGCCCACGTTTAATACGGCAGCGCCTCCGCATATCTTAGTTATCATAATTTGTCTATTTATAGCCTCGAATAAATTTACGAAAGCACCATTCACAAATATGAGTACGGCAGACCAAATTAATATTTGAAGAGCGATTATAGAAGGCTGATACTCTAAACCAAAAACTGTCAAAATAATTTCATCAGCAAATAATGTTACCCCTACTCCGATGAAAACACCGATTATGGTTATATATTTAAAATATTTCCAACAAATAAATTTAAGAGAATTTTTTGCTGAGATATAAAAGCGTGACATTACTGGGAAAATAGCTACATAAAAGGTAGAAGGTACAAGCAAAGCAACTAAAAATAACCTATAGGCAGCATTGTACCAACCAACTACCGCATCTCCTTTCATTGCCGACAACATCACTGTGTCTGACCAATGATAAATAATCTCTGAAACCCCAATTAATCCAAAAGGCAAAGCTCCTTTTATAATAGATTTCCAAAAAGAGAAATCTACTATAATTGTTGGTTTTACAAATTTCCAGATTAAAATAATAAAACTATAAATTAAGACAACCAAACCAACAAAAGAATATAAGAAACCGAAACTCAAAATATCAAAACCTCGATTAATTACAAACAAAGCCCCGGAAAGCAACAAACCGCTCTGTAAAATCATCCCAATTGAAATATATTCTACTTTTTCAAAAGCCTGAAAAAACGAATTAAAAATCTCAGAAAAAGCATTCAGAATCATGAAAAGAGCAACTAAATATACAACTTTTATGGTTTGAGACGGATAGTCTAAAAGATTTAACGCCAAAAAAATCAATCCGAAAACAATAAAAATCAAAATTATCTTCATTGCCAGAATATTTCCCAAGTATTTCCTTGCCAAAGATTTGTTTCGGGCTACTTCTCTAACTATCAGAGGTCGCAAGCCAAAATTGGCCAAGATTCCGAAAATGGCAGTAAAGGCCAAAGCGAAAGACAAAACACCAAAACCTTCGGCTCCTAAATATCGGGCAACATAGATTATAAAAAAGAAACCTAATATTTTACTGATGATTTCAGCAGTAATCTTGACTCCGATATTCTTAGTGATCCTCTGTGATAGATTCATGTTCTAAAAATTAATAAATTTAATTAGCCCCTACTAGTAAAAGTTCTCTATAACTTCTTAATTTATTCTCACTTTCGGTACTGGAATAATAAATTTTATCCCTTTATCTTTTAACGGTTTTTCTTTCTTTAGAATGGCTTCTGCATAATTCCAGGCAAGAAGCAGTAAATAGTCTGGCTGATATTTTTTTAATCTATCTGGTGGAAATATGGGGATGTGGGTGCCTGGGGTGTATAACCCTTGTTTAAGAGGAGATTCATCAATAATAAAATCTAAAATTTTTTCGTTTATTTGAAAATGGTTAAGCAAGATGTTGCCCTTTGCTGGAGCGCCATAACCAACGATTTTTTTATTTTCCTTTTTAAAATCTGAGAGTAGACCCCTTAGTTCTTTTTTATTTCCTTCAACTCCTTCAGCAAAATTTATATAGGTTTCAATTTTATTTAAACCCAAACTTTTTTCTTTCTCTAAAAATTTACTAACTGAATCTAAAACTTTTTGATTTTTACCAACATAAACCTGTAAAGATTGGCCATGGATTGGGATTAACTCAATATCAAAAATCTTAAGGTTGAATTGCCCGATTAACTTTTCAAGAGCCGATAGAGAAAAATAACAGAGGTGCTCATGATAAATTTGGTCAAAGCCGCCAATACCTGCTACCCCCATTAAATTACCAACCCAATGTACCTCAAAAACAAAAGCTCCCTGATCACCAATTAAAGTCTTTACCCCATTAATTACATCGTTTAAATCATCAATATGAGCAAATACGTTGCTAGCAGCAACAACTTTTGCCGAGCCATATTCTTTAAGAATCTTTTTTGTTAATTCTCTAGTAAAAAATTCATCTATCGTATCAACTCCTTTTTTTCTAGATATCTCAGCTATATTCCTTGCCGGTTCCAC
>CAZBBD010000080.1:0-2391 GCA_964490315.1 uncultured Candidatus Saccharibacteria bacterium | reverse complement strand
AACCTAAAAGACCTTTTTATTTATAGCTTTAGAGCTGGTATGTGGGGTATTTATCATCTAAAATATGTTAGAAAACCCTTTTGTTTGAGACATTATATTCCTCTTGCCTTTGTCTTGACTTTAATAGGATTTGGAGCAATATCAATCTTTTCGCCTTTTTTTATTTATCTTTTACTATTAATAATTGGGATCTATCTTTTATTTTCTTTTTATTTCTCGATTAAAATTACCATAAAAGAAAAAAACATTGCATTTTTGTTTCTCTTGCCCCTAATCTTCCCAATTCGACATATAAGTTATGGCTTAGGTTCAATGTGGGGGATGGTTAAATTATTAATATAATAAATTATAGAATTAAGAAAACAAAAAGAACGAGAACATGCCAATAAAGTAAAAGAATTACTACAGGGTGTAGATAATCCGGAAAAGGTGGCGTCTAACAAAAAATTTTACAGGATTACACGTAAGAACCGAAATTATATAAATAGCTGGTTGTTAGAGAGAATTTCTGATGATAAAAAATTTTTAGATTATTGCTGTGGAGAAGGACAGTTTAGTCTTTTTTTAGCAAAAAATGGAGCCAACGTAATAGGTATAGATATTTCTGATACCTCAATAAGAATTGCAACAGATGGTGCCACAGCCCAGGGACTAAAAGACAAGGCAAACTTTTTGATTATGGATGGAGAAAATTTAAAATTTGATGATAACACTTTTGATGTTGTTGTCTGTAGTGGGGTTTTGCACCATCTCGATATTAATAAAGCTTATCCGGAATTGGCAAGGGTTTTAAAGCTCAATGGAGAAATTATTTGTAATGAACCATTAGCCTACAATCCGATTTTCCAATTATATAGAAAACTAACCCCCCATTTAAGAACTGAGTGGGAGGCAAAGCATATTTTAAATAAAAAAGCAATAGATTTAGCAAAGAAATATTTTAACAGGATTGAAATGAGATTCTATCATCTGTCTACTTTCATTGCTGTTCCTTTTCGTAATCTTCCCTTTTTTAATTTTCTTTTAAGTTTTTTCGAGATTGTTGATTCTATTTTATTAAGAGCTCCTTTTGTTAAATGGCTATCCTGGCAAATTATCTTTATTCTTTCTGAACCCAAGAAATCAAAAAATGAATTTAATTTAAAATAACAAGGCTATGCTTAAACGTTTATTTGACATCATTTTTTCTTTTACCGGTCTTGTTTTGTCGTTGTCCCTCTTTCTAATTATCGCTATAATGATAAAGTTGAATTCTCGAGGCCCTGTTTTTTATCAGCCAACTCGAACTGGGAAGAACGGAAAACCTTTTACCCAATACAAATTTAGAACCATGGTTGAGCAGGCGGAAAAATTAGGCGGGCCATCAACGGCCTTAAATGACCCTCGTTTAACTAAAGTTGGGAAATTCTTAAGAAAATATAAACTAGATGAACTTCCTCAATTGATAAATGTGTTAAAAGGAGAAATGAGTGTAGTAGGACCCAGGCCTCAAGTTGGAGAGTATACAAAACGTTATACCGAAGAAGAAAAAATTATTCTTAGTGTAAAACCTGGTTTAACCGATTATGCTTCCATAGAATTTATCAACTTAGATAAAGTTTTAGGGGACGATAATGTCGATGAAAAATATTTTAAAGAAATAGAACCTCGTAAGAATCTTTTAAGGATAAAATATGCCCAAGAACATTCTTTTTGGCTTGATTTAAAGATTGTTTTTCTAACCGTACTAAAAATTTTACAAATTAGACGATTATGGAATACCAAAGATTAGGCCAGACTAATTTTAGTATATCTCGTGTTGGATTCGGGGGTTTGGTAATTAGTAGCTTTCATTACGGAAAAACAAAAAATCAACAGTCTATTGCCGCTATTCATAAAGCTTTAGAATTAGGGGTTAATTTTTTTGATACCGCTGATGTCTACGGTCTTGGTCATTCAGAAGAAATTCTATCTAAAGGACTGGGAAAACACCGAAAAAAAGTAATTATTGGTACTAAAGTAGGAGTAAAATGGGAGAAGAAAGAAAAAGCCAGTCATCATGATTTGAGCTTAAAGCATATTACTAAGGCGGTTGAAGGTAGTCTCCGTCGATTACGGATTGATTGTATCCCTCTTTACCAAATACATTATCCTGATCCTAAAACACCTATTTCTGAAACTATGGAGACCTTAAAGAAGCTTCAAAAAGAAGGGAAAATTCAATATATTGGCTGTTCTAATTTTTCAGCTAAGTTGATTAATGAAGCTCAAAAGTATGGAAGATTGGAATCGCTTCAGGCTTCTTATAATATCTTAGATCAGGAGATTGAAAAATCACTTCTCCCTACCTGCTCTAAATGGAATATGGGGGTAATTGTTTATAGTCCAATAGCTCAGGGTCTTCTGACGGGC
>CAZBBD010000079.1:0-2520 GCA_964490315.1 uncultured Candidatus Saccharibacteria bacterium | reverse complement strand
AGAAAGATTTATATCAAAAGGATAAAGTAGATAAAATTAGAATTTGGCTAGAAAATAAAAAATTAGTATATGAAAAAGATGGAGCCAAATGGTTAAAGACTTCAAAATATGGAGACGTAAAAGATTGGGTTATTGTTCGGAAAACTGGTGAACCAACTTATTTATTATCCGATATTGCTTATCATAAAGATAAATTTGATAGAAAATTTAATAAAATAATTGATATTTGGGGAGCTGATCATCAGGGCCATGTTTCAAAAATGAAAGCGGCAATGAGAATTTTAGGTTTTAAAGGTGATTTAGATATTTTGATTTCTCAAATAGTTAGATTAAAAAAGGGAAAGATTTCAAAAAGGGAAGGACAGGTTATAACTTTAAGACAGTTAATTGACGAAGTTGGTCTGGACGCAGCCAGATTTTTCTATTTAACTAAATCGCTAGATACCCAGATGGAATTTGATGTTGAGTTAGCCAAAGAAAAATCAATTAAAAGCCCGGTTTACTATGTTCAATATGCCCATGCCCGAATTTGCGCAATTTTGCGCAAAACCAAAGATTTCAAGCTTCAAGCTTTAAGTTTCAAGAGCTTAAATCATCCCAGCGAATTAGCTTTAATTAAACAACTAATTAGGTTTCCGGAAGTTATTGAAGATACAGCTAAAGACTATCAAATTCAAAGAATCCCCAAATATGCTACAGAAATAGCTGCAGTTTTCCATCAATTCTACAGGGATTGCAAAGTTTTAACTAAGGATAAGAATTTGAGAGAAGCTCGCCTATCTCTGATTTTAGCCACCAAAATAGTATTAAAAAACACCTTAAATCTAATGGGAATTTCCGCTCCAGAGAAAATGTAATATGGAATTAAATTTTCCTAAAGTAGAAAAGAAAATACTTAAATATTGGAAAGAAAATAAAACTTTTGAGAAAAGCGTTAAACAACGAGCTAAAACTCGAGATTTTGTCTTTTATGAAGGACCACCCACAGCCAATGCTAAAGCCGGAATTCATCATGTTTTAGCTCGAGTTTACAAAGATATCGTTTGTCGCTACAAAGTCATGCGGGGTTTTAAAGTTTTGAGAAAAGCTGGCTGGGATACTCATGGTTTGCCAGTGGAATTAGAAATTGAGAAAAAATTAGGATTAAAAAGCAAAAAAGGTATTGAAAAATATGGGATTGCTAAATTTAATCAACAGTGTAAAAAAGCGGTTTGGGTTTACAAAAGAGATTGGGAAAAAATAACTGAGAGAATTGGATTTTGGTTAGACATGGAGAACCCTTATATTACTTATCAACCAGATTACATTGAAACTGTTTGGTGGATTATTAAACAAATTTCTAAAAAAGGATTAATTTACCAAGATTATAAAGTAGTTCCTTATTGTCCAAGATGTGGAACATCGTTGTCTTCTCACGAAGTAGCTCTGGGATACAAAAAAATAAAAGAACCAGCAGTTTACACTAAATTTAAGATTAAAGATTTAAGGTTTAAGAATGCTTATCTATTGATTTGGACCACTACTCCTTGGACCTTGCCCGGGAATGTGGCAGTGGCTGTTAATCCTAATTTTATTTATGTTTTATTAAAAACTGGTGATGAATCTTTAATTTTAGCCAAAGAAAGAGTTAAATCCTGCAAAATAGAAGGTAAAATCATTAAAGAATTTAAAGGAAAAGAATTATTAGGATTAAAATATGAACTTCTATATAAAACACAAGATATAAAATCTGATATCCAAGATGCCTACAAAGTAATCTCTGGTGATTTTGTTTCTTTAGAAGAGGGGACGGTTTTAGTTCATGTTGCTCCTGCCTTTGGTGAAGAAGATATGGAAGCGATAAAAACTCAAAACTCAAAACTCAAAACTCAAAAATTGCCTGAGTTTCCAATTTTATTAAATGTTGATGAAGAAGGAAAATATAAAAAGGAAATAAAAAATTGGGCAGGTCTTTTTGTGAAAGATGCCGATCCCTTAATTATCGAAGATCTTAAAAAAAGAAACCTACTTTTTGAAGAAGAGATATATGAACACGATTATCCTTTCTGTTGGCGGTGTTCCTCGCCCCTGCTTTATTATGCAAAGCAGAGTTGGTTCATTAATATGCAGAAGGTGAAGAAAGATTTAATTAAAAATAATCAAAAAATCAACTGGATCCCAGCTCATTTAAAAAAAGGTAGATTTGGAGAATGGTTAAGAGAAATTAAAGATTGGGCATTTTCCAGAGAAAGATATTGGGGCACGCCTTTACCGATCTGGCAATGTAAAAAATGTGAACATCGAGAAATAATTGGAAGTAAGAAGGATTTGATTAAACAAAAATTTACCGCTAATCAATATTTTATTTTGAGGCATGCCGAATCTTTAAGAAATATTCAAGATGTTATTTCTTGTTGGCCAGAAAAATTTCGTTGCCCAATTACTCCAAAAGGGGAAAAACAAATCAAAAGAGTTGCTAAAAAATTAAAAAAGAAAAAGATTGACTTAATTTTTTCTTCCGATCTTTTAAGTACTCGTCAA
>CAZBBD010000078.1:0-2587 GCA_964490315.1 uncultured Candidatus Saccharibacteria bacterium | reverse complement strand
CAAATATATTATTTGATTCAATATCTTTTTTTAATGAATTTAGCGAAACTTCTGGGTTATTGAAATCAAAATCTGGACTAACTTCTTTTGCTTCGCTCTGGTTTAAAAATAGGCAATCAGCCCCTTTATAAAGACGGTGATTGCTGCCTCTGTGAGCGACCTGAGAATCTACATACAAGGGTTTTTGATATTTTTTAGCTAATTCTTTGATTCGGTTAATTAAATTTTTAGTTAACAATCCGTGCTGATAATCTGCAATCAGCACCAAATCAATTTTTTCAAAATAGGGTTTCATCAATTCAATTATTTTTTTCTCAAGATCACTATCAATATCCCTGTTATCTGCCTGGTTTACTTGAAGTAATTTATAACCATCTATCCAAAATCTTTTTTTGACGGTGGTTTTGCGGTTTTTATCAATTAAAAAATTTTTATTTAGTTTAGGGTGGGAAAAAGAATTGTAATGCTTGGCATCTTGGTCATCTCCAACCAAAGAAAAGTAAATTAAAGAACCTCCTAGCTCCAAAATCTGATTAGCTACTGAACTAGCTCCGCCAAAAGAAACCGAAGTGCTTTCCTCTTTAGCCTCTATTGTTGGGGTATCCAGAGATTTACATACTGCTTTACCATAAACATAAACATCTAAAATAGTATCACCTATTAATAATATCTTCTTTTCTTCAAATGATTTTATTATATCTAGTTTATTCATATTGGGGATTATTTTTTTCTTTGCATTCTTTTTATTAAATCAGTAGTAGAGAAGTCAGCTAAAAAGGGACAAACTTTAACCTCTATTTCTGGAGGAATTTGGTCTCTTTGCCTAACCTCTTCAGCAGTCCACTCCCCTCCCTTAACTACTACATTAGGTCTTAATTGTTGAATAATACCTATTGTTTTTACATCATCAAAAATGATTACCTCATCTACATAGTCCAGGGATTCCAAAATAGCCTTTCTAATATCTTGATTATTAATAGGTCGGTCTTTTCCTTTAAGAATTTTAGTAGCTCGGTCAGAATTAATTCCCACTATTAACTTATCACCCAAAGACTTGGCAAATTTTAACACCCGGAGGTGCCCGGGATGAAGAACATCAAAGACTCCGTTAGTGAATACTACTTTTTTATTCTTTCTCTCGCCTGGAAATTTTTCTACTCTGGACACATGCCGACCCTCCCCAAACTTTTCACCAAACCAAGCATCAACTATTTTTAAATTTAATTCAGGTGGATTTGTCCAGGCCCCCAAGCAAAGAACATTAGCATTATTATGTTCTCTAGCTTTTTTAGCAGTTTCTAAGTTGTGAACCAAGGAAGCCCGGACCTTAGAAAATCTGTTAGCTACCATACTCATCCCCACTCCAGTTCCACAAATCAGCACACCCCAATCGGCCTCATTATTCTCTATTATTTTCCCTAAAGTCATAGCATAATCAACATAATCAACTTTTTTCTCACTATCGTAAGGTCCAATATCTATACAATGGTAACCGTTTTCAGATAAATGCTTTTTAACAATCCCTTTTAGCTCTACCCCATTATGATCAGCGCCTAAAATAATATTTTTGTCTTTTATTGACTCCATATATTTAAAAGAAATTAAAGATTTTTATAATATTAAATTTTATCAAAAAAAACCAAATTTTTCAAGCTCTCTTAAAACTCTTTCAGGAGTTATTCTGGTTAGGCATTTATGAACCCTGGTGGTATCATATTTTGAGTTATCAAGGTCACTATGAGGATAACTGCACTTTTCCCTTATTGTATTTACCCTTGGCCCAACCGGTCCAGTTCTTTTTGGGTCGGTAGGTCCGATTATAGAA
The DNA here is from genome assembly GCA_964490315.1 of uncultured Candidatus Saccharibacteria bacterium. Classification (GTDB taxonomy): domain Bacteria; phylum Patescibacteriota; class Minisyncoccia; order Minisyncoccales; family CAZBBD01; genus CAZBBD01. The sequence continues at coordinate 762 of CAZBBD010000078.1, read as the reverse complement.
ATCAAATTAGTTTTGGTAGTTGAAGCGATGTGGCCTAATCCACTATCTGAACTAACAAAAAGTTGGCAATTATTAATCAGAGCTGCTGTCTGCTTGAGGGTAAAATCAGTGATCAAAAAGGTCTTTCTACCAATTTTTTCTTTAATTTCCTGGCAAAGTTCTTTTTCTTTCGGGCCGCCAAATAATATTAGATAAACATTATTATAATTTTCTAAAATTTTTCTCCCCAATTTTATAAAATTATCTTTACTCCAGACTTTGAATCGCTGTTTTTCACCAGCTCCTGGGTGAAAACCAATTAAAATTTTATTTTTTGCATCAATTTGCTCAATAAAATTTTGGGCAAATTCTTTGTCCTCTTCTTTAAATTCGAAAAACGGTTCTGGTATTTTTTTTATCTTTAATCCTAAAGTTCGCAGTAAATTTAGGTTGGACTGAATTTTATGCAAATTACCATTTGCTTTAACTTGATGAGTATAAAATAGAGTTTTAGGTTTTCTATATTCCCCCACTCTTACTTTTGCTCCAATTAAAAAAGTAAACAAACTTCCTGAAAGGGGGTTAATACCGGTAGAAACTATAGCTAAATCATATTTTCTTTTTCTTAATTTAAAAATAAATTTTAGCTTATTAAAAAGATTTTTTTCTTGCCGATTAAATTTAAAAATTGTGTTAACGATATTATTCTCTTGAAGAACTTCACCAACCACAGCCTGATCAACGAGTATATCAATAACAGCTTCGGGAAAATTTTCTCTTAGA
>CAZBBD010000077.1:0-2590 GCA_964490315.1 uncultured Candidatus Saccharibacteria bacterium | reverse complement strand
ACATCAATTAAAACCGCTATTCTTTGTTGAATATGTTTAACTATCGGCATAATCAATTATTTTTTAAGACCAATATTTTTAATAATATTACTATATTTCTTAGGGCTTTCTTCTTTCAAATAATTTAAAAGAGACCTTCTTTTAGAAACCATTTTTAAAAGACCCTTTTTTGAATGAAAGTCTTTAGGATGCTTTTTTAAATGCAAAAGAAGTCTTTTGATTTCTTCAGTTAATAAAGCAATCTGCACTTCAGAAGAACCGGTATCTGTCTCGTGTAATTTATATTTTTTTATGATTTTTGTTTTTTCCTCAGGAGCTAACATCTATTTTATTATACACTAAAAATAAAAAAGGCAAAATTGCCCTTTTGGTGCCCCCACCAGGACTCGGACCTGGACTCCTCCGCTTAAGAGGCGGGTGCTTTACCAGTTAAGCTATGGGGGCAATTCATTATGAGAAAAGGACTTCAAAGAAACCTTCCTCCCACCAATTTTTATAGATTTCATTGGTCCAATCTGTTAATCCAATTGTATGTAAAAATAAACCAACAATTAGCCAGGCAGCATAAATTATAACCAATCCAATTAGCACAGAAGTCATAATAGACTTTGCTTGAGTAATTGAGGCAGGGTTCCCGCCAGCAAAAATAAACATTCCTCCTCCAATCACTAATATCAAAGCTGCTAAAGGAGGAATGAGTTTAACAAAGAGAAAATCCACAATATCATCAATCATTATAAACAGATGAGCGATTTGGCAATTAACGTAAATAGTGTTGCCAGGACAACTTCCATCATCATCAAAAGGAGCATCACAAAGAGGCTTATCTAGGCCACAGGGGACCATCCCTTGATAATAAACTGTTTTTTCGTCAACCGCATAGCTTCCAGCTGAAGAGGATAAGGGAAAGAAAATTAAACTTCCTAAAAAAATAATTAAAAATAGTAATTTTAAATTTTTCATTTTTACTTTTAATTTATTTTGTGCCCTCGAGAGGATTCGAACCTCTACCCTTTGTTCCGAAGACAAAGATGATATCCGTTTCACCACGAGGGCTTATTTTAATTCTATCAAAACATTGAAAAAAATCAAATTTTAAGTTAAACTCAAAACATGGAAATACCAAACGAGGTAAAATTTGTCATTGATAAATTAAAAAAGAAAGGATTTGAAGCTTATATTGTTGGGGGTTGTGTTCGGGATTTTTTGCTTGCCCGCCGAAGCGAAAGTGAAGAAGGGAAAGAGGTTCAACCTTTAGATTGGGATATAACCACCAATGCTAAACCAGAAGAAATTGGGAAATTATTTCTAAGAAGCTATTTAGATAATAAATTTGGAACAGTGACCGTCTTAACTGATTCAAAAAACCCAAAATTAAAGGAAATAGAAATTACTCCCTTTAGAACTGAAGAGAAATATTCAGACAAACGACATCCAGATCAAATCCATTGGGCCAAAACCATTGAAGAAGATTTAAGTCGCCGTGACTTTACCATAAATGCCATCGCGGCGGAATTTCCAATTTCCAATTCCCAAATTCCCAAAATAGTCGATCCTTTTAATGGGCAGAAAGATCTGGGAAATAAAATTATTCGGGTCGTGGGTAAAGCAGAAGACAGATTTTCAGAAGATGCTCTAAGGATGATGAGAGCAGTAAGATTAGCTACCATCTTAAAATTCAAAATAGAAGAAAAAACAGCCCAAGCTATTAAAAAAAATTCTCCCTGGTTACAAGCAATTTCTAAAGAAAGGATAAGAGATGAATTTTTAAAAATTATTATGGCAGAGGGAGCAGCGGAGGGAGTTGAACTTTTGCGCCAGCTTAGTTTATTAAAATATATTATTCCGGAGCTAGAAGAAGGATATAAGGTTACTCAAAACAAGCATCATATTTATGACTGCTATGAACATTATCTGCGCTCTTTAGATTTTGCCGCCAAAAGAAATTTTAATAAACATGTAAGATTAGCTGCTTTGTTCCACGATATCGGAAAACCAAAAACAAAAAGAGGTGAAGGTCCGGATGCTACTTTTTATGGCCACGAGATAGTGGGAGCAAAAATGACTATCCAGCTTTTAAACCGCCTAAAGTTTTCAAAAAAAGATATTGAAAAAATTGCCAAATTAGTTAGATACCACCTCTTTTATTATAATGTGGACGAAGTTTCAGATAGTTCAGTTAGAAGGTTGGTTCGTCAGGCAGGACCAGAAAATATGGAGGAATTGTTACAGGTGAGAATGGCAGATAGAATCGGTTCTGGGGTTCCTAAGGCTGAACCTTATAAATTAAGACATTTAAAGTATGTAATTGAAAAAGTTTCTCAAGACCCGATTTCAGTAAAAATGCTTAAGATTTCAGGTAATGAGGTAATGAAAATTTTAGATATCCGGTCAGGACCAAAAATCGGACAAATTTTAGCCACTCTTTTAGATTATGTTTTAGAAGATCCAAAGAAAAATAAAAAAGAATTTTTAGAAAAAGAGATTAAAAAATTAGGGGAGTTGTCTGAAAAAGAATTGCAAACTCTGTCTCAAAAAGCTAAAAAAGAAAGAGAAAAATTAGAAATAAAAAGAGATGAAATGACCAAGA
>CAZBBD010000076.1:0-2634 GCA_964490315.1 uncultured Candidatus Saccharibacteria bacterium | reverse complement strand
AGCTAAATTTAAACATATTTCAAGAGGAAAAAACAAAGAAGCGGATAGGTTGGTTAATGAAAACTTAGATAGTCAGAAGAGAAGTCAAAAATTGCTTTAGGGCAAAAAGCCAATAAAAACACTTTTTCTTTAAGTATCGCTTTTTGGGGTTGACAAAGCCCTTTTTTTTGTCAAACTAAAAATAGCTCAAGTAGGCAGGGCAATCGCTGAGCACATAAGAAGTTATGTGCTTGGAGGAAAGTCCGAACACCCCGAGCACATAAGACTTTATGTGCTTGGAAGTAGGTAGTCGCTAACAACGACCAGGAGTAATCTTAGGGAAAGTGCCGCAGAGACGATACTACCCCGCCCCCAGACGGGGGCGGGGGAAAGGTGAAAAGTTCCTGCTAAAAGCGGGATCTCCAGTTGGTGACAACTTGGAGTGGTAAACCCTACCTGGTGCAAGAGCAAACCGAGCACATAACAATTTATGTGCTCGGGAAAAGTAGCTCGCTTGAGCCCCGATGTAAATCGGGGCCTAGATAGATGATTGCCTTCCCGCTAAAGGCGGGAAACAGAATTCGGCTTATCGCCTGCTTGCCCCCACACCTATTTTTATAGGTAGTGGGGCTTGCCCCCATATCTAATTTTAGGTGTGGGGGCTTGAGCTTTTTAGCTTAATAAAAAAGCTGAAGGTTTTAATTCCTTCAGCTTCTTAACTCTTTATTTTAGGATCTTTTCTAACCAAGAATCTTTTTAAGCAAGGCCATTCGAACAAGAAGCCCATTTTCTGCCTGCCTAAAATAAGCAGCTCGAGGATCTGAATCTACCTCCAGGGCAATATCATCTATTCGGGGCAAAGGATGCATTACAATTGCCTTCTTTTTCATTAAATCCAACACTTCTTGATTAACGATATAAAGTCCCTCGGGCTTATCATATCTTTTGAGAAATCTTTTGAAAAATCTTTTGAGAAATCTCTTGAGAAAGGCGGTTCTATTAATAGTTTGATCGGAGCGTTCGGTTTGGGTTCTTGTTTGGTAAATTACATCTACCTTTGGAGCAACAACCCTTAAATCATTTTCTTCGGTAAACCAGACATTATGTCTTTTAAGATAATCTTTAATATCGTTTCTCATTTTAGCTACTGTCGGGGATACAAAATAAATTTTAATACCAGAAAATTTAGTGAGGAGATAAGAAAGAGATCTTACTGTTCTTCCTTTAGCCAAATCTCCGACCATGGCAATTGAGACGCCATCAATTCGACCAAGTTCCTTATAGATCGTATAAAGATCCAGCAAGGCTTGGGTTGGATGTTGACCAGCGCCATCACCAGCATTAATAATTGTAGCTTCAGAAACCTGAGCTGCTCTTTTTGCCCCACCTTCTTTGTCGTATCTTAAAACAATAACATCTGGCAGATATCTATTGAGAGTTCTAATTGTGTCTTCTAAAGTTTCGCCCTTGGCTGCAGAAGAAAATTCTCTAGCATTCTCGGTTGAGAAAATTACTTCTCCTTTCAATTCTCTCATTGCTATCTCAAAAGAAGCTCGAGTTCGAGTACTTGGTTCATAAAAAAGAGTAATCATTCCCTTTCCGGAAAGAAGGTCAGAACCCCCTTCCTTTACAATTTTTTCCATCTCGTCAGTTAAAGGAAAAAGTTCTTCTTCTAACCACTGCCGAGTAAATTGCTGGGCTTCAATGATATGTTTTAACTCCATTTTTTACCTCCTTGTGTCAATTTTAAAGGGCAAAACCCTCCTAACAGAAACCTTAACAAAAATTTTAAGGATAGTCAATGAGCTTTTCTCGTTTCCACTCCGTCTTAATAAATTAAGACTCGTTTGTAAAGCAAGGAGAAAAATATTAAAATCAAAGTACTAAGTAAAGACTATGAAAGCTGTTCCAAATCCTGGAAAAAAATTAATTATTCAAGTAAACCAAGAAAAATACGCCAGATATCCGGTAAAAACCCATTTTATTGAAATTTCTGATAAATTAAAAGATATAATTGAAAAATATGTTTTACCTTTTAGAGAAGAATCCGATATTATTGTTTTGTGCCAGAAAATTGTTTCAATTACTCAAGGAAGAATAGTTTATAAAAAAGATATCAAGGTTGGATTTTGGGCTAATTTTCTTTCTAAATTTGCCAAAAAAACTCCCTCTGGCTTTTCAGTAGGGAATCCCTTAAAAATGCAATTGGCTATTAATTTAGCCGGATTACTCCGGATTTTATTAGCCAGCTTTTTTGGTGCAATTTTTAAGATTTTTAGAATATCAGGAATGTTTTATCGGATAGCGGGTCATCAAATTAATCAATTAGATGGCTTTTACGGCGAAGCTTTTCCTCAGTATTCTGAAATAGGGATATTGGGATCTATAAATTGTGATAAGTTGTGTAATGAACTGAAAAACAAATATAATCTTTCTTTTTTAGTAGCTGATGTAAATGATTTGGGAGGAAATATTTTAGGAAAAAGTAAAGATTTAAGGGGTAAAGAAAAATTACTATTAAAAATATTAAAAGACAATCCTGCCGGCCAATCTCGGGAACTCACCCCTATTATTGTTATTAGAAAAGTAAATGTTTAAAAATATTTTAAATCTCCAGACCAAAAAAATTACTTCAGCTGCTTTTATTTTAGGAAT
>CAZBBD010000075.1:0-2646 GCA_964490315.1 uncultured Candidatus Saccharibacteria bacterium | reverse complement strand
GAGGAAGAGCTGAAATTGTTGAAGCTATTAAAAATTTAATCAAAAAGAAAATTCCTCCCGGGAAAATTACTGAAGACGCAATTTCTCAAAATCTCTGGACTTCTGACCTGGACTTGCTGATTAGAGCCGGTAAAGAACAAAGAATTTCTAATTTTTTATTATGGCAATCGGCTTATTCAGAATTATATTTCTGTAAGAAATACTGGCCAGATTTTACTGAAAAAGATTTAGACCAAGCCCTTCAACAATATGCTCGGTGTCAAAGAAGATTTGGCCGATAAAGGTTTCACACTTAATTGTCTTAATAAACTATGAAAATTTTTAACAAAACAATTGAATTTCAAACCAAAGGCCTGTTTGATTTTATTGATATAACCAATAAAGTGATAAATTTTGTTAAAGAAAGCCAGATTAAAGATGGTTTTGTAAATATCCAGATTTTACATACTTCCGCCGCCCTTATTGTTAATGAAAACGAGCCACTTCTTATTGAGGATTTTAAAGAAAATTTGAGAAAAACTGCTCCCCAAAATTTAAAGTATCAACACGACGATCTTACTAAACGAACAGTTAACCTCTGTCCGGATGAATGCGTTAATGGTCATTCTCATTGTACGGCCATTCATTTGTTAGTAAATGCTACTTTAAATTTAATTAAAGGGAAAATTCAGCTCGGGCAATGGCAGAGGATTTTTATGGTTGAATTAGACCAATCAAGGAAAAGAAAGGTTCAAATTCAGATCCTCGGAGTCTAAATCTAAATCGGTGTTAAGGCAGAAAAACCCGCAAAAAGCCCATCCCCGGGCGTTTTTTATTTCAGCTTAATTTTTTTTAAAAAATAGTTGAGCTCCTCTTGTAAGAGGAGCTCTTTTGTTGGATTAGCAACGTTTGTTTGGTAGCGTTGATCTTTGTGAATGTGCTGGCAGGGGGCAAGTGCGGCGGAGAAACTTTTTGGGAATTCTTGGTAATTGGTTTAACGTTTTTTTGTCTCCATTTCGCAGTGCCAGGTCTACAATCGCTTCCAATCTTCCCTCCTTAAATTTTACTTTAATACAAAATAGCTTTTTCCAAAACTCTTGTCAATAGAAGAAAATTCATGCCGTCATTTTTTAATTATACTTTCGTTATTTGATTGATTGAGATTAAATTTTAATAAATAAGGGGTTGCCAACCCGCCTGCCGAAGGGCTTGCCCTGAGCCTGCCGAAGGGGTAAAATAACTATATATGAAAAATAAAACTTTAATAATTGTTTTAATTTTAATTGTAGCGGGAGCAGTTTATTATTTTGGTTTTGGACAAAAAAAGGAAATTTCAGAAGAAAAAGAAAGCCAGTTGCCCAATCCGGCTGCAGTTTATTGCCAGGAACAAGGCGGTACTTTGGCGTACATAACGTTTGAAAAAGGAGTAAGGGGTTTTTGCCTTTTTGATGATGGTTCCCGGTGCGGCCAGTGGGATTTTCACCGGGGAGACTGTAAAAAAGGACAATTGAAAATAGAAGTTTTGGAAGAAGGAACGGGTGAACTAGCTGATGTTGAAAATACGGCTTCTGTCCATTACACCGGAACATTAGAAGACGGAACAAAGTTTGATTCAAGTTTGGATAGGGGAATTCCTTTTAGCTTTAAACTCGGGGCCGGCCAGGTGATAGCGGGTTGGGATCAGGGAGTTTTAGGAATGAAAGTTGGAGAAAAAAGAAAATTAACTATTGCTCCGGAACTGGCTTATGGAGAAAGGGGGCGGCCCGGTGTTATCCCCTCAAACGCCACTCTTATATTTGAAGTTGAACTTCTGGAAATTCAATAAATAAACATTAAGTTTATAATAATCACCAAAAAATCGCCAACCCGCCTTCCACCAGCTGGTGGAGGCGAAGGCGATTTTTTAGCAGAAGACTTGATTTTTTTTCAAGAATGTTGTAGATTATTTTTAGTACAAAGAAAGGAGGATAAAATAAAAAATGCGTTGGAGAAAGAAAAAGACGATTCCTGTGGTAGAACATCCGGTAGTAGAGCAAAAGAAGATATTGCGCTGCGTCACCTGTGGAGAAGAACTAGAAAATAATAGTCTTGACGCTCAAATGAAGCATCAAGCGGCAACCGGCCACAGATTGTATACCGAAGTGTTGGTGCATAAAAACCAGAAAGGAGGAAGAGAATGACTGAAAATAAATCTAAGCCAAAATGCAGAAAGAAAGACTTGGCATCACTTGTTTGGCCCGTGAATACTTGTTGCTCAATTTTGATAGCTGGGGTACCCAAAGGCGTAACTATTGATACGGCCGCAGGCACTTGGACTTTCCAGGGCCAAACCTATCAAATTGGTGGTAATGGTCGGCATAATGCAATTCCCTGGATAGATTCTCCCATTGGAGTGTATGACAGAACAAAGATGAAACATCTTGGTCAAATGCATAGCGACATCATCTGGGTTGAGAGAAGAAATGTGCCGGCTGATGACTAGCTCATTCTAAAAACACAATTTTACAAAGACCCACTAAGTAAGTGCAAACTGAAAGGCGGGTCTTTTTTACAGCAAACAGGTCCGAACCCTTCAGTAGTTCAATAAACTCACCACAAGTAAATTCAGGGCACGGCATCGTCCTATAGACGGAGCCAACTATTGACAAATACCACATTATGTGGTAT
>CAZBBD010000074.1:590-2655 GCA_964490315.1 uncultured Candidatus Saccharibacteria bacterium | reverse complement strand
AATCTCCTTTACTTTTTTTCCAAGTTCGGTATCTGTGGTTTTCTGAAACTCGTGGATAATTAAGAGGTATCTTCACCTTTTTGAGAAACAGAGACAAGCTCATCTTTAACCGCAAAAGTGATATTCGTTGCGCTATAAGGATTATCCTCTCTTTTTGGTCCCCAGCAGCGTCCTTTTAGATCAGCTCGCTCCCATAATAGCTGTAAAGCCTTTCTTGCTTTAACTATCAAATCGTAATCCATTTATTATTCCCCCTTATTTTAACTCAAATAACTATAATTATATTATAAAATCTAATAAAAATGTCAATTAAAAAAAACCGTTAGTTTCTTAACGGTTTTTACTTACCTGCTCAATGAATCTTCGATTCATTTCGGCCGAGACGAATCTTTAATCCACCTCGGTATTAAATGTCGCACAATATTAATACTTGTTGAGTTTACTAAGCGGAGAAATAACTATCCCCCATTCTATTCCTCGGCGGTTAATATACCCCGTAGAATTATTTTGTATTTTTCGGCAAATTTATAGCAATAAAAATTCTTTTTTTCATTATTTATTCTATGTTAAAATTTACCCTATCTCCGACTTCTAAGCCGATTTTGTCTGTCGTTCCTCCGTTTAGTTCTAAAACGTATTTTGCTTTTTTATCAGGGTTAATCGTGGAGCATTCATCATTTTTACAAGGTTGATTATTTTTACTTATGAAAACTACTTCTTTATCTTCGTTAAGCCATATTATATCCAAAGGAATTAGGGTGTTTTTCATCCAAAAACCGTATTCTTCTTCCGTTGCGAAAACAAAAAACATTCCTTTATTTTCCCCCAAATAATCTCTAAACATTAATCCTTGCTCCTTTTCTTTTGAAGTCAAAGCTAACTCAACATCAAAACAATTATTCTCGAAACACAACTGAGTTTGTTTTTGATTATTTTTGTCTATAAAAAACAATATATAAATCAGACTGGTGGCGATAAGTAAAATTAATAAAAAGACAATAATTAAAATAACCTTTTTGTTCATAATATTCCTTAATTTTACCACTTCGGCAAGTTCCCGCCTACGGCGAGGCTCGCCCAAGGGGGCGGCAGTGTAAACAAAAAACCGCCTTCTTGAGAAAGCGGAATTGGTGGCTCCGGGGATGGTACAATATTAGAACTTGGTTTATTGAGGGGTTTGGGAGTATTTTTGTGCCTGAATTGAAATTTAAAAGATTATCTCACAATCATCAGAACAATGCCTCCTAAAATAAGAAGCGTTCCAAGTGCCTTAAACATTATTTTTAAGTTATTTTCCGTATAAAGTTTCTGATAAAATGTCGCTGCTCCTTTGGCAATGTTTTTGTTGTTAAAAAAGAACAATAATCCAATACCAATAAATATTATTCCTACTAATAGTTTTTGGGTGTCCATAATTTTTTACAAATTAAGAAAATTTAGCTTTGGTTTGGAGTTTTTTTAGATCTCCCTGATGTAGCTATTAAAGCTATTCCAACAAGAAGTATAGTAATTCTGGCTGGCAAGGGAAGAACATCCAAAATCATTAAAATAGCACTTATTAAACCTAATAAAATTCCTAATATAAATAAAGGTTTGTTCATGGTAATTATATTTTTTTCTGCTCAATTAGATATTTTTTAAACTCTTCAACAGTCATTCCCATGGATTCTGCCTTTGCTTCATATTGCTCAGCAAGATATTCCTTATATTCTGTGACGGTCATGGCCATGCTTTCTGCTTTTGCTTCAAAAGCTTCGTATTTAGCTTTTTTCTGCTCTTCTGAAATAGGACTTTTAAATGGTTTTCCATCAAAAGCAGAAGTAGTACTCGCTACTACCCCAACTGTTATTAAAACTGCAAGAATGGTAGCAATAAAATAGAATTTTTTGTTATTCATATTTTTAAAAATTAATTATTTATTCGTTTAAGGTGTAGTGCTCCATAAATAATAAATGCCAAACCAAAACCTACGGCTAATCCTACTATTAGATTATTAATTAACACTCCGAGAGCCCAACCCAAAATTAAGAAACCAACAAAAATCGTTCCAATCCATTTATTTCCC
>CAZBBD010000074.1:0-580 GCA_964490315.1 uncultured Candidatus Saccharibacteria bacterium | reverse complement strand
TTTCTTTTTTAATTTCTTCTGACATATTGTTCTTTTTTTTCTAAAGTTATGTGTATTATGACCTTTAATATATTCTACCAAAAAAACGCTCAAATGAATAGGGGGATTGGCGACTTTCCCTCAACTTCGGCCTGCCCTGAATTTATTGAAGGGTTCGGTCTATCTAAAAATAAAGAACTCCCTACGTTTAGGCGTAAGGAGTTTCTTCGGAGGACTATGAAGAACTTCTTAGTTACTGATAAGGATTTCTTTTTTTTGCTATCCAATAAAGTGGTGCACCAGACAAGACCCAGAAAGCAAACAGTATCACAATACTAACTGGCCAGAAAATAGCCCAAAAATAAGCTGCTTCTGGATCTATTACATTCCCTTCTTTTTTGTTTCTTCTGTAATCCTTATCAGCGATTTTAAGAGTTATAGGTAAACCGATAAAGTACACTACCAATAAAATCCACCATTCCATTTAAAATTTCCTCCTTTGTTTTTTTATTACCCATCTCTAAGATCGGGTGGCTACATTTAGTAGCTCTTTTGTCCTAAAAAGTTATATACCTTTTTAAGACAAAGTCAAGCCCTAACA
>CAZBBD010000073.1:0-2671 GCA_964490315.1 uncultured Candidatus Saccharibacteria bacterium | reverse complement strand
AAGCTACAACAAATGGTATTTGTTTCTTCCATGCCATTATAAAAACCTTACCAAAAGAAATTGCTATTAAAATATAAAGCACCGTCCACACTGGTCCAAAAACCCATGATGGAGGTGCCCATGAGGGTTTAATTAGTTGTAAATACCAGTTTTCGGTGGGCATAAATTATAACAATACCAAAACTATTTAATTATTCCGTATGAATTGGTCACAGGATCTAAAAATAAGAAATTTTCTAAGGGAAAATATGAAAGCAAACTGAATAAAATAACTGCAATAAGTATCAGCACAATAGATAAAACCTTGTATTTTGAAAAATCCTTTTTCCAAACCAAAATCTTATAGCTAACCATATATCCAATAATAATTGCTAATACAAAAATAAATATATCTAGAAATAAACTGTGTTCGGTAAAGATGGTATAACCGTAGAAAAAGATAATAATAAGAAAAGGTATAATGTAGATTTCTTTGACTTTTGCAAAATAAAAGTTCTTTTGATTTTTTCCATAAATGAAGTATTCGATTATCGTAAAAATAAAAGCTGGCCAGAAAGCTATTTTCAAATGCTCCCAAGTGCTTTCGTTAACAGCTCCTATTATGGCTACTGGTTTATAAAAACTGCTCAATTCATAAACGAAATGAAGAAACGATCCTAAAAATATAGTAAAAATTACCCCCCAAATATGAAAGAGTAGTATTTTTCTTATTAACGAATCCATTACAGAAATACTCAGCTCCGTCTACAGGACGATGTTCGAACCTGTTTAGTGAAGGTTCAAAATAAAAAAGCCCCGAGCATACGAAACCCAGTGCTAGAAGCTGAAGAAAGAAGATGAGAAAGGAGGTAAATCAGAGCTTCCTTATTTTCGGGCTATATTATTTATTTTTGTTTTTTGTGTCATAAGGATACGTGCCATACCGCTGATTTATGAGTCTCCCAGCTCTCAAAAATCATAAAAAATGGTCGGGGAGCAGAGCTGAAAAACAGATGCTCCCCTTTGGCAAGTGTTTCGCCTCTCAAAGAGAGTGTTTCGCCTTGCCATAGTATGGGAGACAGGAAAGAACCGTAAGGTGGAAGGAAAGTACGTAAAGCAATAAAGGAGATACTATTTTTGGAATATCGCGTATAGAGTCAAGCTTAGCTCCTACAGCTCTTCCTGCCATCCCTCTTTCAACCCGAAGGCTAAAAGACTTAAAAAAGAGCTAATTATTATACTATATTCCTTATTTTAAAAAGGTCAACAATAATTACTATTAAAAATATAAATATGAATCAAGCAGAAGCAAACCAAAAAACCGCCTAAGTGATAAGACGGTTTTAGGATAAATAGTATTAATAATTATTTAATAAATAATTTTACAAACCAGCCGAATAAGCTGAATTTACTCTCATTGGTTTCAAGAAAATCTTCAAGCTCTTGCTGCTTCTGTTCTAATGTCTGAATTTGTTCCTGAAGAGCTGTTTTATTTTCTTCACTCGTTGTTTTATCTAATAATCTTTTTAACTGGCCGACCTGATTCCTGGTTTTCACCATCTCGCTACGCACATAACCAATGTTTTTGTAATCTGTCCCGATTAAAAAGGTTTTTACTTTATTTCTGTTCTGAATTTTATCTATTGCATCAGCTACCTCTTCCTTAGATTCATTTTGTTGTTGAGCCACCACCCTCACCTGTTCGCCTATTCCTCCCTGTTCTCTATCAGCTACATCTAAAAGGGTCTGGACAAACGTTGCCACTGCGCTCCGATGCTCAGCACCATTAACTTGCTTCGTATTTTCCTTCTTGGCAAGGGCAATTGAGAAACAAAGCGTTAATGCTAATGCTAAAGAAATTATAAACAATGGGTTGTTTTTAATTTTTTGCATAGTCTTTTTTGCATATTAGTTAATTGAAGATACCGACCTTTCCTTTTTACTCTACCAAAAAACCGCCTAAAAGAATAGGCGGAATATCGGCTTGCCCTGAGCGAGCGAAGCGAGTCGAATGGGCTCCCCCAACTGAACGCTATCCGAGCCTGTCTACTTAACTATTCTTGCCCTTAGAATTAGATAATTTTGTCTTTTCGTAAGTTTAATAAATTTCACTTTTTTCGTATTCAATTTATCAAAACCCCTACCACTAACAAAAGTAACCGAGTCTTCACCACCGATAATCAAATTTCCAATCTTAAGATTTATCTCATCTACTAATCCTTCCTTCAACAGAGAAAAGATTAAGGTGCCTCCACCCTCAACCATTAGTTTTCTCACACCTAAATCGTATAAGATGTTCATTACTTTCTTAAGATCGACCATATTCTTGCCCAAAACATAAACTTGGGCTTTTTTCTTAAACTGTTCTATTTTCTTTTTTGAGGTCTGGTTTGTTGTAAAGATGACTTTTAGAGTATCGCCTTTACCGAGAAAATCGCCATTGAGCTTTAGTTTATCGGCATTAGAAACTATGCCCACCTTAATGGGTTCTGGTGTTTTACCCAATTTAATCCTTCGCTTCTGCCTTTCTTTCGTCTTTACAAGAAGTTTTGGGTCGTCTTGGATAAGGGTATTGCCACCAACCATAACTGCGTCTGCAATAATTCTATGCTCATACATCATCTCCTTATCATCATTGGTAGCAACTTCTATTTGCTCTTTCTTGTAATTACTAATCTTCCCATCCAGAGAC
>CAZBBD010000072.1:0-2718 GCA_964490315.1 uncultured Candidatus Saccharibacteria bacterium | reverse complement strand
GAAATGATTATTGCTGGAACATCTTTAAGAAGATTATTCTTTTTCATTTCTTTAAGAATCTCCCAACCATCGATGCCAGGCAAAACAATATCTAAAAGGAGAAGGTCTGGTCGCTTAATCTTTATTTTCTTTAAAGCTTCATTTCCATCAGAAGCTACTAATACTTTAAAATTAAATTCCTTAAATTTAGTTTTATAAATATCTGCTAAAAATGGGTCATCTTCAACTAAAAGTATTGTTTTCATATTTGCGTTTCTTCAGCTACTTTTATAACTTCCTCTACTGAAGTAATTCCTCTCAACACTTTTAAAATCCCGTCCTGCCTCATAGTAATCATTTCTTGCCGATTAGCTTCTTCAGTAATTTTAGCTTCTGAGGGCTCTTTTAAAACTATTTCTGCTAATTTATTAGTCATTTCCAAAACTTCATAGAGAGCAGTTCTTCCTTTATACCCTTTATTTAAGCATTTCTGGCAACCGCTACTTTGATAAATATAAAGGGGGTGAGGAATTTTAAGCTTTTTTTTAGTAGCTGGGGATAGATTTTGGATTTCTTTTAAAATTACATCCTCAATTTCTTTTGGGGGTTTTATTTTCTTTTTACAATGAGGGCAAAGACGTCTAACTAATCTTTGGGCAAGGACTATATTTAAAGTAGGAGAAATTAAAAAGGGTCTCACCCCCAAATCAATTAATCTGGGAATTGCTCCCAAAGCGTTGGTGGTATGCAAGGTAGATAAAACAATATGACCAGTTAAAGCAGCGTGAGTGGCTAAAGCAGCAGTCTCTTCGTCTCGAATCTCCCCTACCATAATAATATCAGGATCTTGCCGAACTATCTGGCGGAGACCTTGGGCAAAATCATAACCAATTTCTGGTCTAACTTGAGATTGATTAACCCCTCTAATAGAATATTCCACCGGATCCTCTAAAGTAACGATATTTACTTCTTCTTTATTCAAAATCCTGAGCATGGCATATAAAGTAGTACTTTTACCACACCCAGTAGGACCGGTAGTTAAAATCAATCCAAAGGGTTTTTTTAAAGCATTCTTTACTACTCCAAGATTCCTTCCCTCTAAGCCCAGTTGTTCAAAAGCCGTTAATCCCCGAGTAGGGTCTAAAACTCTAATTGCTACTTTTTCTCCCAAAGTAGTTGGGAAAGTAGCTACCCGAAAATCAATATCGTTTCCATCAATCTTGGTAGAAAATCTCCCATCTTGGGGTTTTCTAGTCTCGTCAATTTTTAAATTAGAAAGGATTTTCACTCTAGCCACCACTGCCGGATGAATCCTTAAGGGCAAAAAGATAGAAGAATGTAAAATTCCGTCTAATCTAAACCTAATTCTTAATTTTTCTTTAGTTGGTTCAATATGAACATCGGAAGCTTCTCCTTCTACTGCATGTCTTAAAATTACTGCTACTACTTTAGAAATTGGAGCCTCAGCTACTAATTTTTCGAACTCGGGAGCTTTAAAGGGTCCAGTTTCAGTTTTTTCACCTTTCAATTCGCCCTCTAACTCAGTTAAAGCCCTTTTTACTTCACCCCTTAGAGTTTTGTATTGTTTTAAAAGGTTATTTAAAGTGGTGAGAGAAATTAAAACAATCTTAGGAGAAAATTTGGCTCTTCTGCCTATAAACTTCAGAGCTTCTTGGACCTTTAAATTTTCTGGATAAACCATTCCAATCTCCACTTTTTTATTTACTTTAGCCAGAGGAATCATTTTGTAATATTTAGCAGCATCTTCGGGGATTAACTCTAAAACCCCTAAAGGAACTTCCTCTCCTGGTATTTTCTTTAAAGGTATCTTTAAAGATTCGCTTTTTAGAGTAAATAAAAAGGTTTCAGGAACAATCTCTTTTTCTAAAATTAATTCTTCTTCGGTCTTTTCTGAACTTTTAAGTTCAAATTCTAAAGAAGTGGCTTTCTCTTTTCCCAATATTCCCCTTTTAACTAACTGTTGAATTAGAGTCATATTTTAGAATCCACATACTACATCCTCCTGCCCTTGGCAGGGCCTACCAGAAGATGTCTTTAGTGAGTCGGGGGATTACTTATAGGGTGTAAATGGATTGTCTGGTTCTTCTCGTCCCGGCCCTTCTTCTGGAGGAAGAATTAGTGGAAGAGGTTGAAGATCTTTAAAAACTGACGTTTTCAAGGGGTCAAAATTTATTTTAATTTCTTGAAGACGCACAGAAACCTTAACCGGAGAAGCTGGAATTGCTTCTGTTTTTTTAAAAACATTTTGCCATAAAAGAGTTGCCATAAAAATTATAACCGTTAAGATTAGAACTAAAATTAAATATTTTTGTCTTTTTTCCATATTAATATGAATGGACTTTAATTATTAAACCAAAAGAAGGAACTTCCTCTAAGTCTTCTTTAGAAGAAAAAGAAATATTAGCAATTTCAATCAGTCTGGCACTTTTTTCTAAGTTAAGAAGGAGGTTCCTAAAAGCAGAATATTTACCGGTAATACTTAGCTCAAGAGAAGTTTCTTTAATTTTTTCTTTAGTTGGCGTAGTTTTTGAAAAACTAATTTCAGTTAGAACTAAACCATTTTCACCAACAGTTTTTTGGATAAAATCTAAAAAATTAGGTAAGGAGGGTTCTTTAGGCAGAGCTGAATCAATTTTAGAAAGCTGAGGTTTTAATTCTTCAAATTCAGAATAAAAATTATTAAGAGCAGCTAAATATTCTTGATTATTCTCCAAGTCA
>CAZBBD010000071.1:0-2719 GCA_964490315.1 uncultured Candidatus Saccharibacteria bacterium | reverse complement strand
ATGTTAGAAAAGATATGAAAAGAGAAAGAAAATGAAAAAAACTAAGAATGAAAGGAATAGAAGATGACCGATATATTAAACCTACCAGATGATCTGGAGTGGTGGAGACGTAGAGCGATATCTCCGGAGCAAGTTTTTAAATATTTTAATGCTTTGTAAGGCACAGCTCGTCCCCCGCAGGTAATGATATCAATTGCTATATAATTTAACTCGGGCCAGGTGTGAATAGCTAAATGACTTTCAGCTAATAAAATAACCCCGGTTATTCCCTGAGGTGAAAATTTATGAATGGCTACTTCCAAAGGAGTATTTTTAGATTGTTTAACTGCTTCAATTAAAATTTCTTTAATTTCTTTTGGATTCTCAATAATTTTCCCATTCCAAAACTCGGCAAGCAAATGGATACCAGCATATTTTTGTTGTTTTGATTTGACCCATTTAATGGATCTCTTTGTTTTTTTAATCATATTTCTTTTCAATCGCTTTACCAAACATCGAGCACATAACGCTTTATGTGCTCCGATGCCCAGCGGTTCTCCCCGTAAAATAATTTTATATATCACGGGAGAAAAACAAAGAGTAAAACAAAAAAGCGATTAACGAATTAAAATTCTATTTTTTGATTTTTTTGCTTTGAAAAATTTTTTTGTAAAATCTGCTGCAATTTTATGATTAAATGGTTCGCAAGAAAAAATATTAATGAAAGCCTGGTTCCAAAGTTCGGAGAAATGACCAGTTACAGAACTTGATTCTATTAATTGAACTAAAGAATAACCGGTGCTGAAGTTTTTCTTGAAACCAAATCTTTCTATAATTGGTTTACCATATTTTTTGATTTTTATCAAGTCACAAACTTGGTTTGAATATTCCAAAATTTTCCTCTTTGAATGAATAATTTTAGGGTCACAATCATAAAGGTCCAGAATCAATTCCATCCCATAAATTTTTGGTTTTTTAGTTTTACTTTTTGGTTTTTTTCTCATATTCCTTCTTCACGAATTCTTGCACCTTTTCTTCTTCTAAATATTATTTTAATTATAATTTTAATATTTAAATTTAACAAATTTATTCAAAAAAAACAACCGAGCACATAAGATTTATGTGCTCGGTTAAGAAACTTTTATTTCTTCTTCTTTTTTTTCTTTTTTGCCATGAAATTTAGATATTTTTTAAAATTTTATGCAAATATTCGACCAATACTTGCAAAAAGATCTCTCATTACTTTATTTTTTCATTTTAAGAAAGTTTGTCAAGTGTGGAAAACTAAAAATTTTAACTTTTTCTTTTTAAAAACCTAAAAATTGAATTTCTTCTTCTAAATTTATTTTAAATTTATTTTTTACCTTTCGTTTTACTAAATTTATTAATTTTCTCACATCTTTTGCCTTCCCCTTTCCTAAATTGACAATAAAATTTGAATGTTTTTCAGAAATTTTAACTTTCCCCGTTTTTTTTCCTTTCAAACCACACTTCTCAATTAAATAAGCAGCAGAAAAATCTTTTGCTTGCCCGCCGAGGCCTTGGGGAAGGTGGGGGTTTATAAAAATACTTCCAGTTGAAGGAAAATTTAATGGCTGACTTGCTTTTTTTTGCTCTAAGTTTTTTTTAATTTTATCTTTTATTATTTTCCTCTTTCCCTTTTTAAATTGAAACATTGCTGAAAGAATAATTAAGTTTTTTTTCGATTTAAAAATACTCTTCCTATAATCAAATTTACAATCTCTCTTTTTTAAAATTTTAATCTTTTGATTTGTAGTATCAAAAACCTCAACTTCTTTCACTATCTCTTTAATTGATTCTCTAAAAGCCCCTGCATTTCCATAAAGTGCTCCTCCAACCGCTCCAGGAATTCCTGCTGCCCATTCTAGTCCGAGTAAATTATTTTTTGAGGCCACGTTAACTAATTGATTCAACCCAGTCCCTGCTTCAGTATAAATTTTAGTATTTAGTATTTTGTATTTTTTATTTTCTATTTTTATAACCAATCCTTTATAGCCGCTATCAGAAACTAAAATATTACTTCCTCCGCCTAGAATAAAAAAAGGTAAATTATTTTTTTTCGCTAATAAAATTGCTTTAATCAAACCCTCTTTACTTTTGGCTACAAAAAAATATTTAGCTTTTCCCCCAATTTTAAAAGTAGTATGGTTTTTCAACAAAATATTTCTTTTTAGGCCTGGAAATAATTTTTTCATATTTTCCATTTTTTTATTTTATATTTTATTCTTTATTTTAGCAACCCAAAGGGCCGGGAGAGTTAACTCCAACACTAAGTCTTTAGTGAGTACTACCTCCCGGCCCAATTCTATTTTAACAAAAATCAAAAAAAACAACAGACCTCACTCGAGAGAGAGGTCTGCTGTCGACTTAGTAAAGTTGCCTTTCGGCGCACTCACTAACTCAACCTTAGCAAATTTAAGAGATTATGTCAACCCCCGTACCAAAATTTGGTGTGGGATCAAAGTCAGAACTATAGAAAACTATCCCTTATTTTTTTCCCACCACTCTTTGCCAAAAGCCAAAAAGGTTCCAATAAATAATCCTAAAACAGAGGCAATTACTATATTTAAAAGAGGTCTTGGTTTTATTGGCTCTTCAGAAACAGCCGGGCTTTTCACTATTTTTGTGGGTTGAATATCTTCGATTTGTCCCCCTAAAGAGCTAATTTGATTTTTTAAAGAATTAATTTTAACTTCCGAAGAGTTAATTTCCAAATAGC
>CAZBBD010000070.1:0-2730 GCA_964490315.1 uncultured Candidatus Saccharibacteria bacterium | reverse complement strand
TGCCCTCTATCTTATTAGAATGATAAGTCAACGAAAGCAAAAACTGATCGTATATGTCAGGACTTCTTACGATCTCTTTTAAAATATTTCTATGCTTTTTAGACTTATTTAGAATTATCTTCTTTTTTGCTTTCAGGGGATCTTTCGTGATATTTTTCTGTCCCGCATATGTAAAATAAAGCTTGTTTATGTTTTCCTCTGCCTTCCTGCGCGGTTTTGACTTTCCGTTAATCCAGCTGTTAAGCGTAGCAAAAGACACCCCAAGTTTTTTAGCAAGCTTTTCTTGGGTTAAGCTTGAAAGATTCTTAATGATTATTAATTTGTCTTTTATCCTCATATATCACTATTTTACAAAACTTTATAAAGCTTGTCAAATTTAGAAACTTTATAAAGTTTAAGGGGGTCCTAAAAAAACCGCTGTCTTGGCAATCTTTTAGAGTGACTCAGTATATGCCTTTCGGTCGGCTTCGATATTGCGCTAGCTGATGCTGCTGGTTTAGTTTCCGAGAAGAAAGAAGAAGCCGCGGAATTAAAAAAGAAGTCAAAGAAACTAAAGTTTCTTTTCCACCTTCGTCCGCCTGTGGCGGGCTCGGTATTTTAGGAAGCCGGCGCAAAAGTGGAGCTCCGTTAGGAGCGGAACCCCGCCTTTTCCGAAGAAGGGGCGGGGTGGAACTGAAATAGCGTGGCAACTCGAAATTTTAAAAATCTCAAGCCCGTACGGGCTTGAGATTTTTTAGTTATTGATGTCGCCTATACGATGAAGTTTCCTTCTTTGAAGTTTGCCTTCATCTATAAGCCTTTGCTGCGGCTCGTCTAAAGGACGATTTTTTGATAGAGTGAAATATATGACAACTTATACGTTTATTGATGCTTCAAATCTTTTTTATGGCGGAGAAAAAAGCTTGGGATGGAAAATAGATTATCAAAAACTTCTCAATTATTTAAAAGAGAAGTATTCGATATCAAAGGCCTTGTATTTCGGTGGAGTTGAAATACGTAATTTTGAATTTAACTACCTTGAGAATGAAACGGTTCCTATTTATGAACTTGAAAAATATTTAGTTGAAGTAATTAAAAATAAAGCAAATAAATTAAACGAAGCAGAATTATTGCTTATCGGACGCCATTTGCAAAGAGTGCGTTTTTACTTGAAGTTAAAAGGGTTTGGTTATGAATTGCATCTTAAGCCGGTAAAATTATATGAACAAGAAGATGGAACAACAAAGAGGAAAGCCAATTGTGATGTTGATATGGCTTTTTATTTGATGAAAGAGAAAGATAATTTTGACCGTGCTATTATTTTATCTGGTGATGGGGACTTCTTGCCAGTTTTAAAACATTTAAGAAATTAAGGGAAAGAAATTATTATATTAGCCCGTGGTCCACGAACTGCCAGAGAAATAAGACAATTTGCTGGAGGTAATTTTAGAGATTTTGTACGTCTTGAGAAATATATAAAATTTGAAGAAAAATAAATGGAACGGACATACGAGATATCCGCTCCACGTTTAGTAATTTTATATTAGCAATTTAACAAAAGCTTGTCAAGGGCTTGTGGTATTTGGACATTAATTTGATCATTAAGAGATAGAGGAAGCCGGCGCAAAAGTTGAGCTTCGTTAGGAGCGGAACCCCGCCCTTTCTTTGGAAAGGGCGGGGGTAGAACTAAAGTAGGACAAGGGTAGGACAACACCGGAAGGGCTTGACAGGGGTTTTGGATTTGTTATATTTTACTATTGCAGCTATTGACAAAATTTTTAGTTCTGTTATACTTTTATTAGAAATCGAAACCACCAATGAGGAGGGATTGGACAAAGGAATTTTAGAAAATGATAAAATTTAGAAATCCCCAAAACCGAATTGGAGAGAAGAGTGGAGGTGGTTTTTCAGTTGCCGACGCATATAATGTTTTATGTGCGCGGTTTTTTTAAAAAAAGAAATTTTCTTTGAGCACCCGGTTAGATGATTTATTTCCTCCCTAATTTGGGTGCTCAAAGAGAACTTCTTGCGGCGGAAACCCAAACTTGACAAGACTTGACAGGCTTGACAGATTTGATAGAGTTGAAATGCTACATTTGGTGATTATAGAACATAAAAACAATTTAATCTGTCCTAATAAGATCCAGAAACAGACGCTTTCAAAACGATAAATTTTAACTTCACGAAAAGTTCATCTTTAAAGCTTATAATTTACTTGTTAATTTAGCTAACCAAAGGAGGAATTGGATAGCAAGTCACCATCATAATGGTAAACAAAAAAAGCTGGGAGCTAAAAAATTTCTTATTAAAGAACTTCTCTGGAAGGGGAAGTTTGTTTATTTGGAGTTCAGGCCAAGCACATAAATTATTATATTTATATGCTCGGCTTGGGCTCCATCTTGAGCCGTGCGCCGGACCCGCAGGGGTCCGGGGCGAGAGTTCTGGACTCTTTGGAGTTCGGAGTAGGGCACAGGATTTAAAACCCATGAAAGGTCGCGTTGCCCAAATTCTTCGTCATTCGGAGGTTTAATCGGGCAACTGAAAATATAATGAAAAAGGCGAAGAGAAAATAAAATTAAAAAATTAAAACGCTAAAATGAATAAGAAAATTATAATTAGTTTAAGCGTAATTGGTTTAGCTGCTGCTATTGCTATTGGCGGAACTATCGCTTACTTCTCTGACACAGAGACAAGCACTGGTAACACTTTCACTGCCGGAGCTATTGACTTAACCATTGATAACGAAAGTTA
>CAZBBD010000069.1:0-2759 GCA_964490315.1 uncultured Candidatus Saccharibacteria bacterium | reverse complement strand
AAAAGTATCTTCGGCTCCCTTTTGCCCCGATGTAAAAAAGGAACATCTAGAAACCTCATCTTGGCCGTGGCTAGATTTTGCGTGATGCGACCATCTCTCTCAAGTTTGAAGAAATAGCCCTTTACCACAAAGCCTTTCTGACCCACTCTAATATCAGCCCAAGCAGAATTCTCTTCTTTGTTGCGATAAAAGTCGCATAATTGAAATCCTTCAATCTTAAGCCAGATTCTTTTCATTTATACTCCCCCTTTGAATAAAATTAAGGAGCTTTCCCTCCTCATCTTAAGTTTTATATATGTTTTTAAAAAAGTCAAGCCCCTACCAAAAAACCGCCTGAAAGAATAGGCGGAAATTTGGCTTGCCCTGAACCTGCCGAAGGGCTCCGTCTGCAGGAAAATATTAGGATCTGTCTTATTATCGGCTCATTTTCCTTAAAACCTTAATTCTTTCTTCAATTGGCGGATGGGTCATAAATAATTTCGTTAACCAATTACGAGATTGTTTTCCCTTAAATGGCGAAGTGATATAAAGATGGGAGGTAGAATTATTAGCTACCTTTAGAGGGTTTTGGTCTCCAGAAATTTTCTCTAAAGCCCGGGCTAATCCTTCTGGAAAACGGGTTAAAAGGGCACCGGTGGCGTCGGCCAAGAACTCTCTTTTTCGAGAAATAGCCAGACGAATTACAGTTGCAGCAATTGGAGCTAAAATTGCGGCTACAATTCCTAAAATCATTATAAGTGCTCCAGCCGAACCCTTAGAACTTCGCCTCCTCATTCCGCCCCGAAAACTGATTCTAAAAAAAAATCTGGAAAGCATAGCCACGATTCCCACCAAAATTACTATTACTGTTCCCAACAATATATCTTTATTTCCAATGTGCGCTAATTCATGGGCGATCACCCCCTCTAGTTCTGACCTGTCCAGTTTTTCTAAAAGTCCTCTGGTTACAACTATGATAGCGTGGTCGGCGTTCCGACCAGTAGTAAAAGTATTTGGCTGGGGTTCATTAATTATGTAAATTCTTGGCAGAGGAAGACCAGCGGCAATGCAAAGATTCTCTACAACCCTATAAAGTTCTGGGTTGTCTTTTTTCTCAACCGGAACAGCTTTCGACAACCTAAGAACGATTTTGTCTGAATGCCAATAACTTCCGAAGCTCATCAAAATGCTTATAATTACGCATATTATTAAAATGATGTAGCTGTCGAGCAAATAACTAAAAATCCAACCAAGAGCAATTATCAAAATAAAAAAAGCAGAAATCAAAATCCAAGTTTTGCGGGTATTGGATTCCGCTTGGGTATAAAGAGTAGCCATTGTTTGTGATTAGAATTTTACCTGAACTGGTTCTCTTTTTTCCGGCTCTTCCAGTTCAAAAAAATCCATCTGTGTAAACTTAAAAATGGAAGCAACAATATTGGCTGGAAAAACCTCTACCTTGATATTCAACTCTCTCACATTTCCGTTGTAAAAACGCCTGGCGGCTTGAATTTTATCTTCGGTATCCCTCAATTCTCTTTGAAGTTCTAAAAAATTCTCTGAGGCTTTGAGCTGCGGGTAATTTTCCGAAACAGCAAAGAGAGTTTTTAATGCCCCAGAAAGCATATTTTCTGCCTTACTCTTCTCTTTTAGATTTTGGGTTCCCATTGCCCTGGACCTAGCTTCGGTTACCTTCTCAAAAACTTCTCTTTCGTGAGTGGCGTATCCTTTTACTGTTTCTACTAGATTGGGAATTAGATTATATCTTCGCTTTAACTGAACATCAATGTCTGCCCAGGCTTCTTTGGCTCGGTTCCTGAGTTTTACTAACCCGTTATAAATAAAAATGGTCCCAAGAATAAGAAGAGCAAGAATACCTAGAATAATCCATAAAATAGTCATAGAAACGATTTGGCAAGTTAATTAAGATATTAGATTTCCCGACCTTTACTCGGCAAACTTAAACCTGCTTTCATTATAGTAGGTTTTGATAATTTTGAAAATCGTGGCTCCGTCTATAGGACGATGCCTGCCCTGAATTTACTGAAGGGTTAGAAGCTGTTTTCAAAACAAAAAACCAGCTACTTGAGCTGATTTCTTGTCCTAAGTAAACCTTCTTTTGAACGCTTACTTGGGAATATTAGCGGGAAGGTAGAAGCGTGTTAACTTCTTTGTTCTCACGAACCCCGCCACCTTTTTGAAATGTCATTTTCTGAA
This sequence comes from uncultured Candidatus Saccharibacteria bacterium, assembly GCA_964490315.1. Lineage (GTDB taxonomy): Bacteria > Patescibacteriota > Minisyncoccia > Minisyncoccales > CAZBBD01 > CAZBBD01. The sequence goes on along the minus strand of CAZBBD010000069.1, from coordinate 563 downwards.
AACAGTTAAGCCGGTTCCAAAAATTCCACATAAGGAGAATGTTGCCAAAGCCAGACACACTGCCGCCAAAGTATTATGAGTGAGAGAATATACCGCAATTCCTATTAACGCTGATGGGATAAGAAAAATTATTGCATAGACTATTACAAGAATTATCTTAGCTCCCTTATCCATTGATTCCTCCTTTTCCCCTCTATATTTTTTGCTAATAAAATAATACCACATAATGTGGTATTTGTCAATAGTTGGCTCCGTCTATAGGACGATGCCTGCCCTGAATTTACTGAAGGGTTCGGACTTGTTTGGCGGAATTTTTAACCTAATTATCTACAACCATCTTCTTACACGGTTCTTGTATTCTGTATATTTTTTTTCAAAGATCCTTTCGAGGGTTTTTTCCTCAAAAGGAATAAATAATAATTCCATTAAAATTATGAAAGCGATAGGAGATACAAATGTGATTAAGGTCCCGTGGTTGATAGCTACACCTAATAGTATTGCAGTAAATCCTAAATATTGGGGATTTCTAGTAATACGGAAGGGGCCTGAAGTTATTAAATATG
>CAZBBD010000068.1:0-2806 GCA_964490315.1 uncultured Candidatus Saccharibacteria bacterium | reverse complement strand
CAAACTAACCGAAAGAGCAAGGAAGACTCTCAAATTCTTAAGAATGTTAGAATAACCTAATGGGGTTGGGGGGTGGAGGTGAAATTAAATTGAAAAATGGTGAAAAAAGTAAAAACTTTTAACCATGATCTTTATAAAGAGGTTCGAATTACCGACCTGATTCTTTTTAGTATTAATTCAATAATCGAGAACAAAGAAAAATGTACTTTTGAAAGACTAATTAAGGAATGCTTTACTCTTTTTCCTGAGACCTTTAGTTTTTTGAAATATCCTCACTGGCCAGATTCCCTTAAACTTGACCGCCAGCTCCGAACCCTTAGAAAAAGAAAATTAATCATTGGCAACCCCAAAACTTATTTTTCTTTAACTAAACCTGGTAAGAAAATCGCCATCGAAACCGCCAAAACCTTTAGACAGAGGAAGTTGTTTAAATAAATTTTATTTTTCTATGCATATTTTTATTGACGAATCAGGGAATTTTACAGGAGATAAAGATCGCTATTTTATTGTAGGAGGTTTTGTGACCGGAGGTCACCGAAGGACAAGGAAAGCATTTCGTAGGTGGCAGAAAACAAAATTTCCTAAAAAACTTCGCCATAAAAATGAAGTAAAATTTAGCGATACTGGATTAAATGATGAATTAAGATTTAAAACGCTCTCTTGTTTTACAAAATATGATATACGTATATTTTATACTTTTCTCAAAAGAGAAAATATTCCTCAGGAATATAGAAAGAAAAAGGGCATAGAAACAGGACTTCTTTATACTGAAGTAGTTGCAAAAACACTTAATTTACTTCTTCCAACGACAGATTTAGAGTTTAGAATATCACGAGATAAACGTCATTTACGACGGCTGTCTCAAATAAGGTTTAATGAGATAATAAAGCTAGACCTTCTTCCAAAATTATCGGCAAAATCATTATTCCAAATAGAAGCTATTGATTCTGGCACCAATCCAAATATTCAAATAGCTGACTGGATGTGTGGAGCACTTTTTAGATATTACAATAAACGTAAAAATGGAGAAAGGTTTTTTGCTACATTAAAGAATAATATTATAGCATCCGATGAGCTTTTTAGAGATTATTGGACAAACAAAAAATCCCGATAAATTATCGGAATCTTTTGTAGAGTGGCGTCTTTCGAGATGGTATTCCTTGACTTAAGCCTTCACACCTGTGAAGGGAATATCAAGGCATCTCAAAAGGTATTATTGCCAACTCTATTTAAATAATATCAAATCATAATACTCTGTCAAGAGGCTTTACGCAGTTTATGAAACTCAAAGAGAGAAAGCCCGGCGCTGGGCATTTTTTTATTTCGGCTTGAACTTTTCGAAAAATAGGATTATTCTGAAACGCATCTTGTCTGTATTGTTGACAAATCTGTATTAAGTATTGTATAATAGGTGCACTGTGGGGGAATTCGGGACTTGAGCCCGTAACCCAAGGAGGTGCAGTAATGGCAACGGGAAACTTCCTTGTGCAGAAGATGGGTCGTGTAATCGTCTCACGACACGAGGCGGCGGATATACTTCGTAAGGTTGCAGAGATGGGGAGTGCTGGATCATTCTCTAACGATGTAACCTGCGAACAATTGGGTCGAGCCCTTAATCGGATATACGGCAACTCCTCTGAAGAAAATCCTCTTGCAGAGATTGTAAGGGGATACGTGGCTGCAGAGTCCGAATTCCATAGATGTCTGCTCAGTATACCCAGCCATCCTCCCAACTCGCCTGATAAGCCCCTTGAGGATACGTCTTAAGGGGCTCTTGTATTTCTATAATTACTAATTACGATTTTCCAGAAGTGATGTTTCGATTAGGTTTTATTAAAAACCATCACTTCCTCAAACTCTATTGGGTGGCACAGACGTAAAGCATTTGACATTCCAGTATTGTGGGGAGCCGCCTTGCACAAGGGGCGGTTTTTTATTTACACTGAGCCTACCGAAGTGGTAAAATAGAATATTATGCTAAAAAAATACAATAAGTTGATTAGGGATAGAATTTTGGAAATCATTAAAGAAGCTGGAGAAAAACCATATTGGCGGGTTTTGAATAAAAGAGAATACTTAAAAGAGATAAAGAAAAAAATATTAGAAGAAGCCGAAGAATTAATCGGGGCTAAGAATAAGAAGGAAGTTATTAATGAAATAGTTGATATACAAGAATTGATTGATGTTTTAGTTTCTAAAATTGGCTTAACAAAATCACAAATTCAAAAGCAACAAAAAATAAAAAACAAAAAACGCGGTGGATTTAAAAAACAATTATTCTTAATAAAAACACAAAAATAACCAACCCGCGCACCAGTTCCTCGCTATCGCTCGGGACGGTGCGGGGCACAGCTGAAGTTGAGAAAAATTTATGAAATTTGTTTCAATGCGGCGCAATAAAAAACCGCCCAAGTGTTTATTGCAAAGGCGGTTCTTAATTTGATTTACCCTGTCTAATCATAACTATTAAGAATTTCTTTGAATCTTTTCTTTGATCTAAACGGTCCGATTAGGGCAAGGTTCAGATTTTTGGGCTGAAAGATGCTTTGAGCCACTTTCTGTATCTCTTCAGGAGTAACCTTTAAACAATCTTCTATTTCCTTTTCAGGGGTTATAATTCTGTCTAAAAGCAGTTCCTGGATCCCATAAAAGTATCCCAGCTCCATTAAGCCCTCAAGATGCATTATTGTTGTTCCCTTCAGGTATTCTTTTTTTGCCTCCAGCTCTTCGGGGGTTACTTTTTCATTTACAATTCTCTGATATTCGCTCAGAATCAGACGAATTGCCTCTTCTGTTTTATCTGTAT
>CAZBBD010000067.1:0-2939 GCA_964490315.1 uncultured Candidatus Saccharibacteria bacterium | reverse complement strand
TTTCAAGAACGATTTCACCAGTTTTGGTATCAAGATTGCCTGTTGGTTCATCGGCTAAAACTAGGGAAGGATTATTCACCAAAGCTCTGGCAATAGCCACTCTCTGTATCTCACCCCCCGAAAGCTGATTGGAAAGATGATAAAAATGTTTCTCCTCTAAACCTGCGCTTATTAAAGATTTCTTGGCAATTTCTTCCCGTTCATCTTTTGCGATATTGGCATAAGTTAAGGGCAATGCCACATTTCGCATAACCGTTGTCCTGGGTAAAAGATTAAAAGCTTGAAAGACAAAGCCAATTTTCTTTTTCCGAATATCAGCCAATTCATCATCAGAAAGCTGAGAAACGTCTTTCCCTTCAAAAAAATATTGGCCACTGGTCGAAGCATCCAAGCAACCCAGAATGTGCATTAGAGTTGATTTACCCGAACCCGAAGGCCCCATAATAGCTACAAATTCACCATCACTAATAGAAAAAGAAATGCCTTTCAGCACTTTGGTTTCGACACCGCTTGATTTATAAACTTTGGTGATATTTTTAACTTCGAGCATTTTGATTTATCTACTAAAGTTTCTCATTTGGGCCCCACTTCCGGTGTTCATTCCTGGTATTTGGAATCCCTGAGTTTGAGTGGTTTTAGCTTGGGTAGTCTGAGCCACAGTTGGACTAATCGCTGAAGTAACCACAATATCGCCTTCTTTGAGGCCGCTGACAACTTCGGTAGAAAGGTCGTTGGAAAGCCCGATTTCTACGGTTTGCAGCTTTGGCGACTCGGGCAAAATTGTTCCTGAGACATTGGCTAATAATTGTTGACTAGATTTCTCGTCAGCTTCTACTAACTCAACATAGTAGGAACCTCCCTGAAATCTAACTGCGCTGTTTGGTAAAACTAAAACGTTCTGTTTAGCATCAGTAATTATATCTGCTGTGATACTCATACCCGGTTTTACCTGCTCTACATCGGTATCAAAGGCAATTTTAACTCCGTAACTTACTACTCCCTGATTAACCTGTCCCACTGTATCAACCTCTATAACTTTTCCAGAAATACTTACTTCCGGAAGAGCATCAAAAGTAAGAGTTGTTTTTTGACCAACTTTTACGCTAGCTACGTCAATCTCGTTTAGAGAAACCCCAGCTATTTTCTGTTCGGTAATAATATTTGCAACCACCGTCCCCTTGGAAACAGAATCACCATTTTTTACTTTTACTTCAGTAATAACACCGTTGAATGGTGCATAGATATAAGAATTTTCTAAATCTTTTTGAGCTGATGCCAGGACATCTTCTTTCTGTTGAACGGTGAGTTCTTTGGTTCGGATGGTCAACTCATCGGGAGCTTCTTTAAGTTCTTCCAGAGACAGCTCTTTCTCTTTGACCGATAATTCGGCATCAACCAGGGCTTGCCTGTCACTCTTTAAAGAATTTTGAACGGAATAAAGGGTTTGTAAAAAACCATTTGTTTTTGAATAATAAGATTGAAGATTCGTTCGATAGGCAGTTATTCCGCTATAAATACGCTTATCATGAGAAGAAAAATAATCAACAACAAAATCTAAAAGATTAATCTCGCTTTTGATGGCTTGGGATATGGCTTTAGTTGTGTCTGTCGTTTGGTCTAGTAAATTCTCTATTGTTTCACTATCCGCGTAATAATCGGTATTTTTATAATCTTTCAGGTTTTGGTCATATTTTATCCTTGCTGTTTTATAATCATTCTCAGCGTCTCTGATGAAAATATCTAAATCAACTCTATCTATAGGATTAAAAGAATTCTTATAAACGGTTTCGTTCCAATTGTAATCGCTAAGCGTTATTTCGCTTTTTGCTATATCATAACCATATAAAACATCTCCGGCTACTGTAACAATCGTCGGTAAATCAAAAAAAATATTGGTAACACTATTAAAAGCATCTTTTAGACCATTCTCAATTCCTTCCTCTGCTTTAATTTTTGAGTCATAAGCTTTAGCTAAAGCATTTTCTGTTTGGAATAGATCGAGCTCGTCAGGAGGACTTAATAACTGATCTAAATCAGATTGAGCAGTCTCAAGTGCAAGTTGAGCACTTACCACTGCTTTTTTTAAATCCGTGTCATCTAATTTAGCAATCAATTCTCCTTTTTTCACTTCATCGCTGTTTGCGATGTAAAGATTTAAAAATTCTCCATTTACCTGTGCTTTAATATCTGCCTCATTTAGTGAAGACACTTGACCACTACTAGAAACAGAAACAATAAGCGTACTCCTCTCAACCGCCGCTACGACGTAACGAGCAGCTTCATTACTGCCATTGATGGCTTGATAGCCAAAATAACCTCCAATAATAAGTACTAAGAGGGTTGTTGCCGTAGTGAATTTATTTCGGAATAATTGTCTTAATATTTTGGAAATCATACTTATCTAAAAAAGGGGAGTCGAAGAAATTGAAATGACCGAGATGGTTGCTTGAGAGATTTCACATTTTCTCCGTTAAAAATTCGTATAAGCTTTGCCTCGATTTGACCCTCTTCATTAGGAGAGCCGATAATAACAATCTGGTCGCCGATTTTTAATTCCTTTTTTTTGATTGTTTCCCTTCCTTTTTGGATAGCGGTATCTTCGGTAGTAATAATTACTTTTTCTACATCGCCCCGCCCCTTAACCACTAGGTCAGTATCGCTAATTTGAATAATTTCACCGAAGGCGCCGTGGCCCTCAATAAAATCTCCTCGGGGGAAACTCCGCCAGTCACTAAAAAAGCCTGTTCGAGGTCCGGCAAAATTTTTGTGATATTGCTCGGCCCAACGATAGGAAAATTTTGCCTTCATCCCGCCAACAACCATACCTGCGCCAAATATCAAGCCAACCACTGCAAAACCAGTCAGTCCAATAATAATCCATTTAAGAATATCTTTTTGTTTATTTTCGCTCATACATATTTTATTAATTAATAATTAAA
>CAZBBD010000066.1:0-2948 GCA_964490315.1 uncultured Candidatus Saccharibacteria bacterium | reverse complement strand
GCAGTCTCGGCAGTGCTTTTGTAAAAGGATTTCCAAACTACTACAATATCGGCATCATTAAATATTGCCCGCCGAGCCTCTTCAAAAGTGTCTCCTCCGGCAACAGCAATCATAATATCATAATTGCTTTTAATTCTCTGAATTTCGTGAAAAGGAACTTCTTTTTCGCGATTAAAGTGCTCTTCATCTACCCCTCGATGCAAAATCACTACTTGAGGAAGTTTTTTTAATCGGCGCAAAACATTTAAAGGAAAATCAACGTTCATCATATCAATCATTGAATCTAAACCATAATCGTTGCATTTTTCAATAAAGGCATTTAAAGTTTCAATCGGCGCTTGACCGAGTGCTGTAGCAGCATTGGCTCCTCCTTCTCTGGCAATCTCTACTTCCCTTTGGCCCCTATCCATACATTTCAAATCAGCAACAATATAGGGGGTGAAAGCAATCTCTTTATTTTTTATAAATCCTCTTTTTTGTCTTTTAATTTTCTGTTTTTCTAAAGATTTTATCATCAACTCCAGCCATAGAGATTTAGTTTCTGTCCCCATAAAAGTTTTGGAGCCATAACCAAGAACCCTTTCCTCCCAGCAAAATCTTATCTCGCTAATTGCTCTTTCCCCATAAGCTTTTATCAAAGGAGTTCCAGCTTCAATAATAATTCTTTTATCCAAAGGAATTTGGCTAATAATATTCCGAGCCTCATCTAAGGTGCTATTTAAAGCAATTTGTAAATAAGATTGTTTTTTATTTAACATAATAGTTAAAATTTTATTTCATTTACCTTCTACTTTTAAATTATCCCAAAACCTATATATCTAAATTTTTGACTGTTTTAGCGTGTGTTTGGATAAATTTCTTTCGAGGAAAAACTTCTTCTCCCATTAAGATATCAAAAACTTTATCTGCTTCTCTGGCTGATTCAATATTAACTTTCAGCAAAATTCTATTTTCTGGACTCATGGTTGTTTCCCATAATTCTTGTGGATTCATTTCTCCCAAACCCTTATATCTCTGAATGGAAGGAGTGGTTTTCTTTTCTTTTTTTACCGAACTTAAAATTTCAGCCTTATCTGTTTCAGTGTAAGCATATTTAATCTGCTTCCCGGTTTGAATTTTATAAAGGGGGGGCTGAGCGATATAAAGATAGCCTTTTTCAATTATCGGCTGAAAATAACGATAAAAAAGAGTTAAAAGCAGGGTTCGAATATGGGAACCATCAATATCGGCATCAGCCATTAATATTATTCGATGATACCTTAATTTATCTAAATTAAAATCTTCAGCGATGGCTGTGCCTAAAGCAATAACCAGGGCTCTAATTTCTTTTGAAGCCAAAATTTTATCTAAACGAGCCCTTTCCACATTTAAAATTTTACCTTTCAAAGGCAAGATGGCTTGAAAATGCCTGTCTCTAGCTTGTTTCCCACTGCCTCCGGCTGACTCACCCTCTACGATATAAAGCTCAGATTCTTCTGGGTTTCTGGAAGAACAATCAGCTAACTTACCCGGCAAAGATAATCCTTCCAAAGTTCCTTTTCTCAAAACTGTTTCCCTGGCAGTTTTAGCAGCTTTTCTAGCTTTTGAAGTTAAAATACAATTTTCAATAATGGCCCTGGCATCTTGAGGATTCCTTTCCAAAAAATCTGCCAAAGTTTCAGAAACCACTGCTTCAACCGCTACTCTAGCTTCCGGATTCCCTAATTTTGCCTTAGTTTGACCTTCAAATTGAGGTTCTTTTATTTTCACTGCCACTACTCCCGTTAATCCTTCTCTAGTGTCTTCCCCATTTAAATTTTCATCACTTTCTTTTAAAAACTCATTTCTTCTGGCATAGTCATTAAAAGTTCTGGTTAAAGCAGTTCTAAAACCAGTTAAATGGGTACCACCTTCTTGAGTCCAAATGTTGTTAGCAAAACCTTCTTCGTAAGTTTCATATTCCTGAGTATACCTGAGAGCGGTTTCAACTAAAATTCCATCTTTCTCTACCGAACTATAAAAGATGTTTGGATGACGGGGAGTTACCCCTCGGGTTAAGTATTTGACATAAGAAGCGAGACCGCCTTCAAAGTAAAAAGAGTAATCTTTTTTTTCAGGAGAACGGCGGTCATAAATAGTTATTTTTACCCCTTTCGTTAAATAAGCCTGCTGGCGTAGATGATTTGAAATTTTTTTAAAATCAAACTTAATCTCTTTGAAAATTTCCGGATCGGGTTCAAAAATAACTGCAGTCCCATTATGTTTACATTTGCCGTTTTTCTTTACTTTGGTCTTAGCTTTTCCTTTAGAATATTCTTGGCAAAATTTTTGCCCGTTTCTACAAACCTCGGCGTTTAAATATTTAGACAAGGCACACACTACTGAAACCCCTACTCCATGTAATCCTCCTGCTACCTGGTAGGCCTTACTTCCAAACTTTGCTCCAGCGTGCAGAGTAGTCATTACCGTTTCTAAAGCTGATTTTTTGGTTTGGGGATGTTTTTCAACCGGGATACCCCTTCCATCATCAACGGCTTTCACTTTATTTCCAGGCAAAAGAGTGATTTCGATATTTTTACAATAGCCAGCTATTGCTTCGTCTAAACTATTATCAACACATTCCCAGATTAAGTGATGAAGACCCTCTGAACCAGTACTGCCAATATACATTGCTGGCCTTCTTCTAACCGGATCTAATCCTTCCAATACATAAATATCTTTAGCTTCATAAGTCGATGAAGGCTCTGCTTTCATCTCCCGCCCTCGCTTCGCTCGGGCAGTAGATTCAGTTTTTTTAATTTTTTTAGTTTTTCTTTTCATATTATTTACCGAGTCCCGCCCTTTCCTTTCTTTTAGAAAGGGCGGGACGAAAGTGAAGATGAGAACAAAGTTCTCATCGCCTCACTTGCCATTCTAGTTTCTTTTCTAAGTTTTTAATTATTTTATTTTGAATTTCATCAATCTCTTTA
>CAZBBD010000065.1:0-2962 GCA_964490315.1 uncultured Candidatus Saccharibacteria bacterium | reverse complement strand
TTGCATGCCTTATCCACGCCGCCAGCGTTCATCCTGAGCTAGGATCAAACTCTCAGAAAATTTTACCGCGGCACATAAAGCTTTATGTGCTCGGTTAATTTCGGGACAACTCTAAAAATCTAATAATCAATTTTCAATGAGCTTACTTTTTTCGAAACAAAATCAGGAAGACACCTTCCTGATTTTTAATGTGTCTTCAATTTTTCTTATTTTATTTCATTTCTCAAAAATTCTTATCGCCTTCATTTTTAACCTTTCTAATTTTATTTTACTTTTTCTAAAAATCTTTGTCAAGCCCCGTACCGTACGAGACGGGGCAAGCTTTGAGCCAGGGAGAGGACTCGAACCCCCAACCAATGGCTTACAAAGCCACTGCTCTTCCATTGAGCTACCCTGGCGTCACTTCACTCCTTAATTACTTTTTTGTTGCTTTTTTAAGTTCTTTCCAATAATCGTCCTTTTTAAATTTCTTTCTTTGAGATTTTTCTCTTAGTTTTTGAAGCCAGTTAGCAGTTTTATTATCGGTTCTCAAGGTTAAGATTCTAATTTTAGAAAGTAGTTTTTGTAAAAATATTTCAGAGGATGGAACTTTAAAATATCTGGAAGTTTTAATCTTTTCCTTCGTTTCTATCAGTCTTGTTTTTAAACTGATTTCTACTGGAGTTTCTGGTAATTCAAGCAAGAGTGGAATTTTCCGAAATAAAATTACTGACATCCCCAAAAAACTAACCAGTAAAATTATTATAGCTATTATTTCATAACTCATATCTTATAAATCTTTTTATAATAATATTTTCTCCCAATTTGGCAACGTAATCCGCAATCAAATCCTTTGTGGTTTTTGTCTCATCTCTTATCCAAGGCTGAGACATTAGAGAACTTTTTTTAGGATTCATTGCCGCAATTTGAAGACATAATTCATGGGCTAATTTTTTAAATTCTTCTGATTTAGCTACAAAATCCGACTCGCAGCGAATATCTAATAAAACCCCAATTCTTTTATTAGGATGAATATAACTTTCAATCAATCCTTCTCCTGTTTCTTTTTCGGCTTTTTCCCCAGCTAATTCCTGACCCCATTCTCTTAAAATTTCTTTTGCCTTTTTAATATCACCTTTAGCTTTCTCCAAAGCCTTTTTGCATTCAGACACTGAAACTCCAGTTTCTGCTCTTAATTGTTTAATTTGGTCAATAGTTATCATTATTTACCGAGCTCGCCACAGGCGGGCGAAGGTGAAGATGAAGCTTTGGCTTCATCGACTACCAAGTTTTTATTTATAAATTAGGTTTTAGCAGGCGAAGAGGACGAAGTCCTTTTCTTCACCTTCGCTTCCACGGGAAGCTTGGTTTTTGATATCGCTTCTTTTACTTTTTCCAAAATATATTTTACCGAACTTATGGCATCGTCGTTGGCTGGAATAGGATAATCAGCTAACCTTGGATCAACATTGGTATCTGTAATGCCAATCACTTTTATTCCTTTCATTTTAGCTTCTTTGACTGCCAAAGCATCTTTTTTCATATCTATTACCAGAATGGCATCTGGAGGCCGAGTTAATTTTTTTATTCCCCCAAATTTTATCTCTAAATTCTTCAGGGTTTCGTCAATTTTAGCCCTTTCTTTTTTGGTATACTTTTCTAACTCGCCTTCTATTTTTTTCTTTTCTAAATCTTTAAAATATTCTATTCTTTTTTTAATTACTTCAAAGTTGGTAAAAGTTCCTCCTAACCAACGCGTTATAACGTAAGGCAAGCTTAATTCTTCAGCTACTTCCTTTACTAAATTTCTTGCTTGGATTTTTGTTCCAACCAAAAGCAGAATTTTATTTTCAGAAATTAGTTCTTGAGTAAATTTCAAGGCCTCAATAAATTTTTGTTTAGTTTTTTCAAGATCAATAATATGGACAGTATTTCTTATTCCAAATAAATAAGGTTTCATTTCGGGATTAACTTTAGAAGTTCGATGACCAAAATGCAAACCGGCCTGAGTCATTTCCTCAAGATTAATATTAAAATCTATTTTTTTTGGATTCCCCTTGGAAGATTTGCCTACCTCAAGAACTTGCCTGCCCCGTAGAGCATTTGTACTCCTTTGGGATTCTCCTTTGGGGCTTTCTTTCGGGGATTTTCCCTTTATTTTTTCCATCTAAAATCAATTTTTAATATATCACGATTCTAATTTAAAATCAAACCTTAAAGATAGTCAAATTTTTAATACGGGGCAAACCTTGATTTTTTAATAAAATTTGTTAATATCTAATTGATGAAAAAAAATATCCACCCCAAATACTATAATAATGCTCAAGTTAAATGTGCTTGCGGAAATACTTTTACCGTTGGTTCAACTAAAGAATTTATTGAAATTGAGATTTGCTCTAAATGTCATCCATTTTATACCGGGAAAGAAAAAATTATCGATAAGATTGGAAGAGTGGAAAAGTTCAGAAAAAGATTAGCGAAGAAAGAAGAAATGAAAAAGAAAAAACATGGTCGACATTGAAGAAATTAAAAAAGAATATGATGAGCTTCTTAAAAAACTCAGTGATCCTGAGTTGGTTTCTAATTTGGAAAAATTTGAAAAATTCTCAAAAAGAAAAACCTATCTTGAAAAAATTATTACCAAAAACCAAGATCTCAAAGAAGTCAAAAACAAAATTGAAGAAAATAAAGAAATATTAAACGCCCGGGAAGACTCTGAATTAACTTCTTTGGCAGAAACAGAGATAGATCAATTTCGAGAAAAGCAAAAATTTTTAGAAAGAGAATTAAAAAATTTATTACAAGCAAACATTTATTCTCAACCTGAAGCAGCAATTATAGAAATTCGAGCCGGAACCGGGGGCGAAGAAGCTGCCCTATTTGCTGCCGATTTATTTCGAATGTATTCAAAATATGGATTTTCCCAGAGTTGGAAACAAAAAATTTGAGATTCCCACCCTACTGAACTTGGCGGTTTTAAAGA
>CAZBBD010000064.1:0-2998 GCA_964490315.1 uncultured Candidatus Saccharibacteria bacterium | reverse complement strand
TATATGGGTGTATGGAATCAAAAGAAATAATCCAAACCCAAAATAAATTTTATTGGGTTTATCTAATTGGATTTTTTTTAATTTTGTTTTTACCTCTCTTGAATTTGCCACCTTGGTTTTCTCCTCCTGACTGGGGAAAAACTATTGTTTTTAGAATTATTTTGGCCGTAATGATTTTTGTTTTCTTATGGCGGCCTCCCATCACTTTTCGTGAATTACTCTTTAAAACTAAAGCTTCTCCTAAAAAGTGGTTGGGGGTTTGGCTTTTAGTTTCTCTTTTTGGAATTTTTCTCCTATCCACTATTTTTTCCTTAGACCCTTATTTTAGTTTTTGGGGAAGTCCTTATCGAGCTGGTGGATTTCTAAACTTTGCTTTTTATATAATCTTCGCTATTTTAGCTTTCTTGATTATTCGCCAAAAAGACTGGCAGAAAATCTGGAATTTTTCTTTAATTGTTGGTATCTTTGTTTCAATTATTGCAATTTTTCAGCAATTTGGAATCCTTAGTCAAATATTTGTTCCCTTTAGCGGCCGTCCCCCTTCAACCATTGGTGGTCCTATCTTTTTGGCAATCTATCTTTTACTTTTAAGTTTTTTAACCCTATCTTTTGGAATCAAAGAAAGAAGCTTTAATAAGAAAGTTTTTTATTTCCTTTCTCTTTTATTATTTCTTTTTGTTGCTATTATAATTGCTCAAACCCGAGCTGTTTTTATTGGATTTACCATTGGGTTCCTCTGGTTTATCTTTTTTTACCCAAGGAAATTAACCCTGCTTAAAATCTCAGCTTTAATCCTCTTAATTTTAGGAATTTTTGGACTTTATTTTTTAAAAACTCATCCTGAGATTTACTCAGCTGAAGAGGGAATTATTCAAAATGTCTTTGCTAGAATCGTAAGTATTTTTATAAAAGGAGACCCGTCAAGAATCTCGGCCTGGAGCGTATCCTTAGAGGCGATAGAAAATAGACCTATCTTGGGTTATGGGTTAGAGAATTTCTCCGTTGGTTTTGATAAATATTATGATCCTTCCCTTCCTAAAATAGCTATCAGTCCCATACTTCATTCTAGTTGGTGGGACAGGGCTCATAACTTTGTTTTTGATATTGGAGTTACGGCCGGAATTTTAGCTTTAATAATTTATCTTTCGCTTTTTGGAGTTTTATTTTTGGGGCTTCAAAAATTAAAAAAGGTAAAACCAGAAGATTCAATAATTTGTCATGGAATCCAAGCTACCTTTATCGCCTATCTCGTGGCTAACTTTTTTAGTTTTGACACTTTCTCAACTTATTTAATTTTATTTTTACTAATTGCTTACTCCTTTCATCTTATTCTCCGAAACCACCCAGGACAAAATGACATAGGTAACACCTATGTAACTAATCCGAATACTCCAAATAAAAGTTGGCAGAGAACGGGTCTCTGCCGGTTAGCTAAATACAGGGGGGTGATATTGTCTGTTCTTTTTATTTTATTGATTTGGTTTATCTGGACTTTTAATTTAAAGCCCCTTCAAATTAATACCGAAATTAATCTGGCTCTTTATGAATCAGGACATAACCGATGTGAAAGTGCTTTAAATAGAATGGAAAAGATTTTGCCTAAGCATAGTTTTTTGGATAATTACTTGCGGCTCAAATATATAATTGTTATTCAAAATTGTCTTAAAGAAAAAATAAAACCATCCGAAGAGCTGGTTCAAAAAGCAACTCAAATTTTAAAAGAAAATATAAAAACTCAGTCTTATTATACCCGAAATTGGATTTTACTCGGAGACTTTACCAATGCTTTGATTGAAAAAGAAATTCGATCCGGAAAAGAAATTCAATCTGAATCAATCCAAAATTTAAAAAGAGAAGCAAATTCTTACTTTGGAAAAGCCCATCAATTAAGCCCAAAAAGGCAAGAGGTATTTATAGCATGGATAAGAACCGATTTACTAACTGGCGAATATGAAAAAGCCAAAGAAAAATCTCAACAATGTATTGATTTAAATGAAAAGCTTGAAGAGTGCTGGTGGTTAATGGGGCTGAGTCAGGCCGGCTTAAAAAACATTGATGAATCTGATTATTATCTAAAAATTGCGAAAGAAAAAGGTTATTCCACCAGTTCCAAAAACGCCTTGTTAGAATTAATTAAAGTTTATGGAAATATAAAAAATTACCAATCTTTGGTTGAGATTTATCAGAAACTAATCAAAATAGAACCGAATGAACCCCAATACCATGCTTCTTTAGCCTATATTTATGGCAAACTGGGAGACATAGTAATGGAAAAAAAAGAAGCCCTAAAAGTTTTAGAGCTTAACCCGGAATTAAAGAATGAAGTTGATGAATTTTTAAAAAGTTTAGAATAAAAGTTCATTGACTTTGGCTCGGGTGCTGGGACCGAAATAGCCGGTTCCTTTTTCTAAATCTAAAGGTTTTAAAATTTCCTCATGATATTTTTCCTGAAAGCGAATGACTGCGGCTTGAGTCAAAGATAAAAAGTTTCCGCTCACCAAACCTTCGGGATAAATTTCGGGACCCTGATTTTTTAAAAATTGCTGAAGGCACTCCACCCTCCAATCATTTCTCATTCCATAATAAAGGTTCTCATTAAATCTCTGGCAGCTTTGTTTTCCTAAAATAGCGTCTATTTTGGCCTGAAGCTCGGCTATTTGTTTTTTTAGGACAGCGATTTTAGCCAATAAAGCTTCAATGGTTTTTTCTTTCTCAATAGTATAAGCGGTCAGAGTAAATGGATGATTTGATTCAGAATCACTAAATCCTGAAATTTTACTCTGGATAGAAGGAATAATAGTTAAGGAAGAATATTTTGTTCCAAAGTCAGCAATGCTAATTACTCCCTCCTGATTTTCGTCAAGTTCCAAAGTTTTTAAAATGCATTGTTGGGCAACATCGCAAAGAAAATAAGGAATTTTAAATTCCGTTTTGTCTTTAGCCTCAAATTTAAGTTCTAATCCTTCTTTTCCGCCGACAAACTTATACCAGTAGCCGG
>CAZBBD010000063.1:0-3057 GCA_964490315.1 uncultured Candidatus Saccharibacteria bacterium | reverse complement strand
TTTTTCTGGCTGCAAAACCGGAATCTTATATTTTTGAGCTATTACTTTGACTGGCGGCGGAGTTAAGATTTGTTTTCTTCCCACTGGTTTATCAGACTCAGCAATTACCAAAACTGGCTTGTATTTATTTTTAACAAGTTTCTCTAAAACAATCGCTCCAAACCCCGGCGTTCCCAAAAAAATTATTTTTAATTTTTCATTTTTCATTTTAAATTTATTTAACAATTCTCCATTCTATTTCTGACTCCTTTTCGGCAAACTCTAACCAGTTACCATCTCTATCAATTACATACCATTTTTTCTTGGCTTCTGACCAGACCATCGGGTCTTCTCGATAATATGGCTTTTTAACAATTTCTTTCGGCTTTAATCTATCTAACTCTAACCATTTTTTGAATACAGTTTCAATAGCATAATCCAAATTTCTCGATTTAGCCCACTCAGCCACTTTATCAATCGCTTCTTTAGCTTTTTTGACTGAACCAGCCAATATTAAAAGCTGTTTTGCTGGCCTGGTAAATCTGGAATAAATGATTTTTCTCTTTTTAGCATCTTTTTTGAGATTGTCTAAAGATAATCCTTTGGTTTTGAAATAATAGGTGACAATTTGTCGAATAGCTGTTTCTTCTTTAAGTTCTTCATAATACTTAATTTTCTTTTTTTTCAAATACTCTTCTATTTTTTGGGCAGTGCTTTTTCCAATACCTGGTATTTTTTTAATGCCCTTAATGCCGCTTTCTTTATAGATAAGAGAAATGTCTTTTCCTAAACTTTCTAAAGTTTTGGCGGCCTTACGGTAAGCTCTAGGTTTAAAAAGGGTTGTCCCTTTTATTTCCAAGAATTCTGCTATTTCATAAAATATTTCAGCGATTTCTTTATTAACCATATTTTTCTGTTTTAAAACGATAAATTAGAATTTTTTCTTCTTTAGGGTTAATTCCTCCTTTTTGACAGGCGATGGAAATTTGTTGTTCCGGCGTGTTTATTCCCTCCAGGTCAGGAAGTAAGAGTCCAGTTTTGACCGGCAAATAGCCGACAGTTTTTATAATTATACCATATTTTTTTGGATTAAGCTCTTTAATATCCTTGACCAGCTCCGGTTCACTTAAAATATAAACAGTGTAAGAAAGATAGGGGAGTTCTTCTTTTTGAACGGGTCCGAAGCGATAATCTTCGGTGGCTGCGGCAACGGCGTTGTAGATAATTTCTTTGGCAATGTTTTCTTTGGTCGGCAAATAAGTTCCAATACATCCCCGCAAATTTCTATTTTTCTCAATGGTGATAAATGTCCCGGCTTTTCTTGTTAATAGTTCGGCAAGCTCACTACGAGAAAATTCTTTTGGTAAATCATCGGGCAAAGAAATAATCTTCCCCTCTTTGATATAATTTTCAATCGCCTGTTTAGCAAGTAAAACATACGGATTCATAGTAAAATTTGTTTAATTCTTTCTGTTTCTTCTTCAACTACCTTGCCTTCATATTCGCCACTGTGAGCCGAAACACCTTTATAAATAGGTCGTTTTTGGTCCAAGTGCAAATTAAAAATTAAATCTTCTCCTTCAACCTTTAAATAAAGATGAAATCTTGGATATCCGCTTCTTTCTAAGGGACGAATAAAAACTAACTCTTCTTTTTCAGATTTTCTTTCAAAATAATATCCAACCCTTCTTATTAAGCTGAGAATGTTTTCTTTTAAGGGTCCTTTTAAAACAAATTTCATACAAAATTTTAAATTCTTTTAATTTCTATACCGGTCCGATAAATAAATACTGCAGCATCTCCCCATAAGATTGGCAACCAATAAGGTATGTTAACCAAACCGGGAAGAGTATAAGCCCAAGCTCCAAAATAAATTGTGGCCGCCTCTGCCACTGCTCCAAAAATTCCACATATCACAAACAGGACAATGGTTTCTTTGTTTTTCCATTTATAAAGTCCTATTATAGAAATTATTAATAAAATTATGGTAAGCAAAAGGGCTTTTTCCCAAAGCCAGCAAACAAAAAATAGACAAGTTAAAGCAAATATTAAATTAAAAATTATATTTTTATAATTCAAATTTTTGGCTTTTACTTTATTTTAAAATTCGCTACTAAATATCCTACCCCAAAAGGACCTTCATAAGATAAAATTTCTGGCTGCCAATTTAAACCGGAGGCTTCTAAAATTCCCAAAAGAAAACAAAATGACCGAAGGCCGCATTCGCCAGCCTCGGGATAGATATTGTCTAATTTTAAAATACTCTCCACGTCTTTTTTCTTTAAAAACTCTATTAAAGCCTTATCAAATTTGGGACCATCTTCCTGAAAACCATAAGGACCATCTTCTTTTAAACAATGCGATAAATCGCCACTAGCTATAAGAGCCACCTTTTTGGCAGAGGACTGTCCTCTGCCAATTTCTCCTCTGGCAATTTTCTGGTAAAGTTTTTTGCCTTGTTCAAAATAAAAGTCAGGTTTTTCTAAACCGATTAGATGCTGTTTTATCTCTCCCTTGAGGTCTTTAGCAAGAAAATACAAGGGAACATTGAAGCCCCAATCAGGGTGAGGAGAAGAAATTATTATTGAATCCGGCTTTGTCTTTTTTAATTTCTCTCCTAAATTCTCCAGAGCTTTAATTGTATTTTTGACCCTTTCTCTGTCTTCTTCCGAGCCAACCGAGGGTAAAATTATCGGTGGGTGGGGAGAAATTGAAGCAAAGACTAACATATTACTTTAAGGCGATGAAAACCTTGTTTTCATCTTCACGCTTCACTTACGCTTGCGTAATTAAATTTAAATCTTGGCCGCATTTTGAACATTTACCATTTTTGTCATAACGGGTGATAAAATAGCCGGTTCTGTCAATCATTAAAGAATTGCATTTGGGGCAGAAAGTGTCTTCGCTTGGAATTCCGGGAACATTGCCGGTGTAGACATATTTTAAGCCGGCTTCTTTGCCGATTTTATAAGCTTTTTCCAGAGTTTCAACGGGGGTGTCGGGTAGGTGTTGCAGTTTCCAGGAAATTGCTCCGGAAAATTGAGTGACATGCCAGGGAGTTTCCGGTCCCAGTTCTTT
>CAZBBD010000062.1:0-3080 GCA_964490315.1 uncultured Candidatus Saccharibacteria bacterium | reverse complement strand
TGCTCCATCTGTTTTCCTCAATCATAATTTTATAATTCTGGTATAGCCACCTTTTCTCTCGCGTTATCTTGGTACAATTTCTTCTATAATTTTTTTAACTATTTTTTCAGAAAAAAATTTTAATAAAAACCTTCTGGTTTGGAGATCTCCAATTTTGGCTTTAGTAATCAATTTTTCAATAAAAGGAGATAGCTCTTTGGCTTTAGCATTAGTAGTTTTAATTTTCTCATTTAAAATAAGAGCACTGGCTAATGTTTTTGAAAGTGCTCTTCTTTGATTTCTTTTCCTACCTAGTTTTCTTCCTTTTTTTCGCTTTCTCATATCGAGTTTTCGCTTGCGAAAGCGAAGTAAAGAGACGAGTCTCTTCTTTACCCTTCGCTGCGACTCGGGTAGATGAAGAAGAGGACGAAGTCTTCTTCGGCTGCTTTTCTTTTTTAATTTTTTTTACTTTTCCTTTTTTAGCTTCTTTTTTCTCAAGCTTGATTTTAGGCTTACTCTCTTCTGGAGGAAAAGCCTCTTTAAATAATGAAAAATGTTTTAACAAAATTTCAGAAGCTTCAGAAAATGCTTTTTCAGGGCTAAGTACTCCATCGGTTTCAATTGTTAAAAATAATCTATCAAAATCGGTTCTCTCTCCTACTCTCATATTTTCGGTTCGATAACTCACCCTTTTTACCGGAGTAAAAATGGCATCAAGAGGAATTACTCCTATTTCTAATTTCTCTTTTTTCTTCAGTTCCCTGGGTTGATAACCTATGCCTTTTTCAATTTTTATTTCAAAATCCAGTTCTGAAGATTTAGTAGTTAAAGTAGCAATGTGAATATTTTTATTAATTAACTCTACCTGGGCTGGTAATTTAAAATCAGAACCTTTAACCTTTCTTTCACCTTTGACTTTGAGAGTTGCTTTTTGGGGCTCTTCAGTATGCATTCTAAACCTTAACTGTTTTAAATTAAGCATAATAGTAATAACGTCTTCCAGAACTCCAGAAATGGTTGAAAATTCATGCTGAACTCCTTTAATTCTTACCTGGGTTACTGCTGCTCCCGAAAGAGAAGAAAGTAAAACTCTTCTTAAAGAATTGCCAATAGTTACTCCGTATCCGGGATAAAGAGATTCTATTTCAAAAACAGCCATATTTTCCTTTTTTTCAATAATTTTTGGTTGATGAGGTGATGGAATCATAGTAATTAAAAATTAAAAATTTTTAACGGGAGTAATATTCGAAAATTGCCGATATCTCTGCTGGAGGAACAACTTCTTCGAGCTTTGGTAAATCTATCACTTTCCCTTCTAATTTTTCAGCACTTAATTCAAGCCAAACAGGGGTTTTATATTTTTTTAGTAAGGCCGAGAGATTTTGGAAAATAGCTTTTTTCTGAGAACTAGGTTTAATTATAATCCTATCTCCTTTTTTTACAAGATAACTAGGGATGTTCATCATTTTACCATTAACTAAAAAATGGCCGTGGGTAATCAGCTGTCGAGCCTGATTTCTAGAAGGAGAGAAACCTAACTTAAAAACTATATTGTCTAAACGACTCTCTAAAATTTTAATAAGTCGCGTAGCAGAATCTTCTTTCCCTCGCCCCTTTAAGGCTTTCTTTACATAATTCCAAAATTGTTTTTCTCTCAAATTATACCAATTTCTTAATCTTTGTTTTTCTCTTAATTCCTTACCATAATCAGAAAGAGCCCTTACCCTTCTTTTTCCTTTTTGGCCGGGCGGATAAGGTTTTCTTACCATCGGACACTTAGGAGATAAACATTTTTCTCCTTTTAAAAAAAGTTTCACTCCTAACCTTCTACATATTTTACATTTATTGTTTAACATATTCGCTAATATAATGCGAATTTTAAGCTAATATAAAACAAATAAAATTTTCTTCTAATTAGCTGTTATTCGTTTTTAATTCGTTTATTATTCGCAAGATTATACTCGACGTACTTTAGGAGGCCTGCACCCATTATGGGGTATAGGAGTAATATCTTTAATTGAAACAATATCTAAACCCCTGGTGGCGAGGGAACGAATGGCTGACTCTCGTCCAGAGCCTATCCCCTTCACGAATATTTGAATTTTTTCAATTCCTAATTTTTTAGCAGCTTGAGCCGAAACTTCAGCTACTTTTGAAGCAGCGAAAGGAGTAGCTTTTTTTGTCCCCTTAAAACCAACAGAACCAGCACTAACCCAATGAAGAACATTCCCTTTAAGATCGGTTAAAGTAATTATGGTGTTATTATAGGAAGAAAAAACATAAATTCGGCCCTCTTTGATTTTTTGAGGAACCCCTGCCTTAACTTCCTTCTTTACTGCTGCCTCTATTTTTTCTCTTTCTTTTATTAACTCTTCTTCGGTTTTGGTGACAATTCGCTTCTTACCCATATTTGTATTAAGTAGCTCCGGGAGGTGGTTTTCTTCCCGACCCTACTGTTTTTCTTATATTTCCTCTAATTGTTCTAGTATTAGTTCTAGTCCTCTGTCCCCTTACTGGCAATCCTCTAATATGACGAATTCCTCGCCAGCATCCAACGTCTTTTAGTCTTTTAATATTTGATATTATTTCTCTTTTCAATTCCTCTCCAATTTTATATTTCTTTTCAATAATTTCTCTGAGTCGATTAACTTCCTCCGAACTCAGCTTTGAGGCTCGGGCATAAGGACTAATTTTAGCTTCAGCTAGAATTTTTCTACTTAAAGAAAGGCCTATTCCATAGATATAGGTCAAAGCTGTTTCTATTTGTTTATTTTCCGGGATATTAACCCCAGCAATTCTCGGCATATTTTTTACCCTTGTCTTTGTTTATGTTTAGGGTTTTTTTTACAAATAACATAAACCCGTCCTTTTCTTCGGACGATTTTACAATCTTTACAAATTTTTTTAACTGCCGATCGAACCTTCATAGTTACTTACCTCTGTAAACTATTCTTCCCCTTTTGTCATCATAAGGGCTCATTTCTACTGTTACCCGGTCTCCCGATAAGACTTTAATCCGGTATATTCTTAATTTGCCAGCGAGATGAGCAATAATTTCTCCTCCTTCGTCTAACTTCACTCGAAAATGAGTGCTGGGTAGA
>CAZBBD010000061.1:0-3186 GCA_964490315.1 uncultured Candidatus Saccharibacteria bacterium | reverse complement strand
CGGAGATGTTATCTAAATCATCTTCCTTATTCTCGGTTTGTTTTAAAATTTTAGCAAGGATTTTCCATCTTTCCTCTTTTTCTCGACTGGGGACATCATCTTTCATTTTAAAAGCAACTGTCCCCGGACGGGGAGAATATTTAGAAATATAAGCCATATTAAATTTAATTTCTCTGAATAATTTTACCGTGTTTTCAAACTGTTTTTTAGTTTCTCCGGGAAAGCCGACAATAATGTCTGTTGATAGATTAATTCCCGGGACTTTCTTTTTAATTTTTTTTACCAAGTTTTTGTATTGCTCTGCTGTATAAGGCCTACCCATTTTTTTTAAGATTTCGTTATCTCCTGACTGAACCGGCAAATTTAAATATTCAGTAACTTTTTCAGATTCAGCCATAATATCAATCAATTCATCAGAAAAGTCTTTCGGATTAGGGCTGGTAAATCTAATCCAAAAATTTCCCGGAATATCATTAACTTGTTTTAAAAGTTTGGCAAAGTTAATCGATGAAGTTTGCCTCTTCCGGAGTTTACCTTCATCTTCACCTTCATCCCTTCGGGATTTGGTAACAGAAGGATTAATGGGGGAGATGTAATCGTTGACATTCTGGCCCAAAAGCCAAATTTCTTTATATTTTTTTTGAATTACACTTCTTGCTTCCTTTAGGATCTCTTGGTGGTTACGGCAAACTAAAGGACCGCGAGTAAAAGGAATAACGCAATAGGCACAAGAGTTATTACAGCCGTTTGAAATTGGAACAGAAGCTGAAAAATTATTTGAATATTTTGATTTAATTTTTAAATAGTCACCGTGGTAATTCTGCCATGGCCCAATTAATGCGTTAGTTTTTTTTCTAATTAATTTTGGCCAATTTGGTAAATCTTTTATGTCTAAAATTAAATTAAATTCATTTTTAAATTTTTTTCTATCTTTTTTTAAAACACACCCGGTTAAAATAGTTTTAAGTTTAGGGTTTAAGGTTTTAAGTTTGGCAAAATCTCTGATTTTGCCGTAGACTCTATCTACTGCCGACTGTCTTACCGAACACATATTAACCAAAATTAAATCAGCTTTATTGATGTCTGAAGCCAATTTATAATCCATATTTTCTAAAACTGCAGCGATTCTCTCAGAATCCGATTCGTTCATTTGGCAGCCAAATGTAATGATATGATAATTCATAATTAGCTATTTTAACAAAAACTTTAGCTTATTTCAACTCAAAAACCGCGATTTTTCGCGGTTTTTGATTATCCTATAAGGAAAAAATAGAATCATCGATTACTGAAGTAGTAATTTATTGTGCTACAATACTAAAATAATCGTCGGATTCGTCTCCAGCTCCCCCACAAACTGTCATTCCTATTTCTGGACCATAATCACATCTTGTTATTCTAATGACATAACCTCCTGATTGTGGAAGTAATAAATCCGAAGGAATCTTCCATCGAAAACTTCCTTTGTTTAAATAGTTTTCTATTATCGTTTCTTCAAAAGCACTCACTATTTTATTGTTTAAAGTAATTTTTACCGTATCTACTCTACCAGAAAATTCCCAAGTAATATTATATGTCTTACCCTTTACCCACTGCTCTCCTCCATTGGGAGAAAGAACGGTGATAGATTTTTCTTTTAGTTCATTTTTTAAATTCTCTAAAATTTCCAGATGTTTTTCCTTATCACCAGAAATTTTATCAATATATTCTTTAAATCTTTCTTGGTCTTCAGGACTCATCTTTTCTAAGTCTTCTTTTAACCTTTTGAAAGCATTTTCTTGGGCTTTTTTAATTACCTCTTTTGCTTCTTCTGGAACTTTCTCTTCCAACCCTAACAAAATCTCTAAATTCTTAAAATTCTTATATTTTGAACCCTTTATTTCTTCCATCTTTTTTTCTAATCTTTCGCTAATTTCTTCTTTTTTGTCCTCAAGCTTAATCATCACTTCACCGAATCGTTCCAAATGTCTTTCTCTTGCTTCTTTTATCTTTTCAAAAACCTCTGGAGGAACTTGCGTTTCCAGTTTCTGTAAAATTCTTTGATGTAAAATTTGATGCTTAGTATATTTATCTAAAAAACTTTCAATTTTTGGATTTTCTTTAGCTTTTTCCTTTATTTTTTCTGTCCTCTCTTTTATTATCTCAACTCCTTTTTGATAATTTTTAACAGCTTTTTCAATAACTTTGGCATCTTTCTTTTCTTCAATCATCTTTTTCAATTCCATTAATTTTTCATTAGAAAACTTTGATTCCAATTCAGCTTTAACAACTGGATTAAAGGCAAAGAAGCTTCTAATTCCTCTCCCCCAATTTTTTAGAAAATAAAATGGGCTGTCTGGTAAGAGCGTTGGTTCTGAAATACCAAGGTCTTGGGGCTGAATATTTTCATCTAAGTTAACGGCTTCTGTAACCTCAGTTGGTGTTTCTTGAGCCAAAGCAATTCCTACTCCGAGAACCAAAAGTAGTCCCATTAACGATATGAAAAATTTGGTTGGGTTCAACATAATTTTATTTTACTTATTTAATTTTTTCGACCTTTCTAACGTATTTTTTCTTTCTTCTCTTTTAAAAACGACCGCCAGTTTTCAAGAAACTCTACAAAAACCTGAAAAGGCATATCAATCAAAGAATTTATTATAACTATTACAATATTGTATCTTGCCCATTGGTGAGAGAGCCAACTTCCCATATGTAAAATTGGAACAGCAAAGATTTCTACGAATCCTCCCAAAATTGACCCTTTTTTTTCTTCAACCACTAATTCTTTAGCAGTTCCTCTAACTTTTACTCCGGCAAATGCAATTAATGAGATAAAGACAATAAATATTATCCTTGATAGAATTCCAAAGTCTATTTTACTTAATCCCCAAAAAATTACACCAAAAGTAGCCGTGAAAGTTAAAGCATAAAAGAAAACAACCACTGTATTCGAAACTATCCCTCTTTTTGGTACAGCTTTTATTTCGTAAACATCTTTCTTTTCTTTTTGATAAACTATTTTCATTACTTCTATTATTACTCTTTGAAGATTTGTCTTTTGGGGAGGCCTAATGGTTAAGATTAAAAAGAACATTAAAAGAGGAGGGATTAGAATGTTTAGTCCCAAACTAAAATAACTAAATTCTTCAGGAAAAATATATTTATCAAAAGGAATTTCTATTGCAAAAGCTACAAGTACTTTAGTAACAA
>CAZBBD010000060.1:0-3223 GCA_964490315.1 uncultured Candidatus Saccharibacteria bacterium | reverse complement strand
TAGTTCTTGATAAGGTTTTTTCTTCGGGAAGTTTATTCTTACCAAATTCTTTTTGGCGCAATTGAAATTCTTTTTCGGATAATCCTTTTTTAGTATCAGTTCTCTGAAGTTTTGCTACTTCCTCCAGCTTTAAATTGTGCCAATAAATTTGAGACATTAGTATATAATACTACAAAAAAAAGAGGCTACCAAATAGATAGCCTCACTCATTATACCGCTTGAAAACCAAAACGGCATTTGTTCCTCCGATAGCGAAGGAACTTGAAAGGGCGTATTGGAAATTGCCCCGGACAGGTTCAACCGGAATGTTCAGAAAATCACAATCCGGTTCCTCTAAGTTAATAGTAGGGGGAACTATTCCATTTTTTAAGACCAAAGAAGCGTAGATTGCTTCAATCGCTCCTGCTGCTCCAACTAAATGGCCGGTCATTGATTTAGTGGAACCAACCAAGATCTTCTTAGTCTTTTTCCTAAAAACTTCCTTAATAGCTTCAGCTTCATTAATGTCTCCAACTAGAGTTGAAGTAGCATGGGCGTTAATATAATCTATTTTCCTTGGTTTGAGATTAGCATCTTTTAGAGCCTTTAACATGCAATCCCTTATTCCTTCTACCAAAGGTTCGGTTATGTGATGAGCATCGGCATTTTGAGCAAAGCCGATAATTTCGGCATAAACCTTGGCTCCCCTCTCTTGGGCATGAGTTAATTCTTCTAAAATCAAAGCTCCGGCTCCTTCCGAGAGGACTAAGCCGTCTCTCTTTTTATCAAATGGTCTGGAGGCTTTTTTTGGAGATTTGTTCCATTTGGTCGTCTCAACTCCCAAATTAGACAGGCTACCGATTATAATTGGTGAGATTGGAGCTTCCGTTCCAACAGCGACAATAATATCTGACTCTCCTTGCCGAATACTTTTAAGTCCTTCCCCAATGGCACTAGAGGAAGCAGCACAAGCATTAGTAATAGAAAGGTTAATTCCTTTTAATCCAAAGACGATGGAGATTTCACTGGCAGCTAAATTAGGAAGAATGCTTGGGACAAGAATTCCACTGATCCAATGGGGACCTTTATTAGAAAGCTGTTCGATTGCTTCGGTTAATCTGGTTATTCCGGTAAATCCTACTCCAGCAACTACTCCGATCCGATAGCGGTCCATACGTTCTAACTCGAGTCCTCCATCATAAATAGCTTCTTTCCCAGCGAAAAGAGCAAATTGAATGAAACGATCCATTCTTAATATATACTTTCTATACTTTTCAGAAATGGTTACAGCTAATGATTTTTCAGGATCGAAATTTTTAACTTCTCCAGCTATTTGACAGTGGTATTGTCTAGGATCAAAAAGGGTAATTTTACCAACTCCTGATTTGCCAGCCAAAATTTTTTCCCAATTCTTTTCAACACTGTTACCAAGGGGGGTAATCATCCCCATCCCAGTAAGAACTACTCTTCTCTTTTTCATTTTAAGTCTTCCTCCTTATTTCCTTATTTATTTTTTTTAAAAGTACAGTTAAAAAACGTGGTTCTATCGGGAATCCAACCCGAAATATCCCATTTTTTTGTGGCCTTAAGGGGAATCGAACCCCTGTTGCATGGTTGAGAACCATGTGTCCTAGCCACTAGACGATAAGGCCAGTAAGAGTTATTTATTAATTTAGCACGAAATTTAGGAAGTGTAAAATTAAAAAATAATACCTTCTTGGTTAAATCAAGAAGGTATTTGGCAGCAACCGCTGTCTTTTTTTTCTTCTTATTATTCTTGTGCTTGGTTTGCCGTATTTCAACTCTTATTTGGGGATTGACTTCCGTAATTTTCAAAGGGGTATTGCATAGGTGGCACCTTGGATCTCTATTCTTAGGGTAGAGATCCCCTCCACACTTAGGACATGAAATATGGATCGGAAAAGGTATTTTGAGCTTCCTTCTCTTTCTCACTAATAATCCTCCTCTTTTTAAATTTTTGAAAAGTGCAGTTGATATAATTAAAGAGGAAATAAAATTTTCCCCTATTTTTTCAATTTTACCTTATTCTACTACAAGAGTCAAGATTTTTCTGGGTTTCTTACATCAACTCCATTTAAATATTTAATCAAGGCCTGTTTTCGAAGAATCACCAAGAGAATAAATTTCCCCCTCGCTAATGTTATACTCATCTGCCAATTCTTTTCTTTTTTTCTTAATCTTTTCCTCTACTTCATCAATTGTTTCTCGGGCTTCTTTAAAGTCATGAGGAGAAGATGATGGATTTCCTATTATTTCAAAAGATTTATCTCTTTTTTTTAAATCATCTTTCATGTCTTCAAAAAACGTTTTTTTAGCTAATTGTCTCCTTTCTATCCATGCTACGGATTCCCATTTGGGAGCGTTTTTTTCAGGAGGTGAGAGTATTTTTTCTGCTTTATGCTCTTCTTTGTAGTGCTTTTTTGATTCTATTGTTTTTATAAAAAATTCGAATTCGGAAAGAATTTTCCCCCATTTAGTCAAAGCCAAAACTCTCTCTAATTCTTCTTCAGATGAAACTAAATTTTCTCGCTTAACTTTCTCAACATCTACTTCTTTTCGGCTAAGTTCGGAGAACAATTTCCTAACCACAGAAGGGTCTCCTTCTCCTGTTTCCAAAAACTTCAAAGCCTCGGTTAAATCCACTCCTTTTTGTTTAGCCTCTGATTCAAAGGATTTTACATTATTAACAAATTCTTTGAACATTTTAGTTTCAAGAAGTTCTGAGTATAATTCCCGCGACTCCTCATCAAAAAGCGGCTCCCTTGCTTCCTCTCCGGATTTTTCTTTATCTTCTTCGGGTTCAGGTTCAAATTTTGGTTTCTCTGGATTTGGCATAATAATTTAAATCTCAACTCCTGTTAAACTTTTTTCATAAGCCCATCTTAATCTCTTATCATTTTCATATTTTTTCCTTATTTTCTGAGCCCCTTCTGAGTTATTCCCGGCTAAGCTCATTAGAACTTCAGCAGGAGCGATATCCTCAAACTCCTCCCGTAATTGCTGAGCTTTTTCTGAATCAAGCCCGGCGGTGCTTATTGCTATATCCCCCGGTTCATACCATCCCGGAAACTTTATCCTACTTCTTAAATTAAAAAGCCGTTCTGATTTATGAAGACCTAAAGATTTTTTTAGTGATGTCCATCTTTTTCCTCTAACTCTTTTCGCTTTTTGGTCAAACTTAAGCCAATCTCTTATTTCCCAAGCTTCTTCTGAGTTGTCGCCG
>CAZBBD010000059.1:0-3275 GCA_964490315.1 uncultured Candidatus Saccharibacteria bacterium | reverse complement strand
CCAGAGAAGTGAAAGAAGATAGAAGAGTGACTCTGGCTATGCGTTGGATAATTCAAGTTGCTAAATCAAAAAAAGGAAAACCAATAAGAGAAAAATTAGCTGAGGAATTAATTGCCGCAGCCAATAATACTGGAGCCGTAGTAAAGAAAAAAGAAGATACTCATCGGATGGCAGAAGCCAACCGAGCCTTCGCCCATTTTGCATGGTAACGCAAAGATAGAAACTAGTTAATGGAAAATGGAAAATAGTAATAGAAATTGGAAAATAGAAAAAAAGTAAAGGTTTACTGTAACCAATTTCCAACTTCTAATTTCCATAACCATTTTCTAATTTCTAACAACCAATTTCCAATTTCTATGCCGAGAACTTATCCAATTGAAAAAATAAGAGATATCGGAATAATTGCCCACATTGATGCCGGAAAAACTACCGTTACTGAAAGGGTTCTTTTTTATACTGGAATTTCCCACAAAATTGGCGAGGTCCATGACGGAAAAGCAGTTATGGATTGGATGGCCCAGGAAAAAGAAAGGGGAATTACTATTACTTCTGCCGCCACCACTTGTTTTTGGTCGCCTGAGGAATATTTAACTAAAGAAAAAACTAACGAACAGCGGATTAATATTATTGATACTCCGGGCCATATTGATTTTACGGCTGAGGTTCAGAGATCTTTAAGAGTATTAGATGGAGCAGTGGTAGTTTTTGATGGAGTAGCGGGAGTTGAGCCTCAATCTGAAACTGTTTGGCATCAAGCAGATAGATTTGAAGTTCCCAGAATTTGTTTTATAAATAAAATAGATAGAATTGGAGCTTCTTTTGAAAAAAGTTTAGAATCCATTTGGCAGAAATTATCTCCAAGTGCGGTCGCTCTTCAATTGCCGATTGGTGAAGAAGATAAATTTGAGGGAGTGATTGATTTGTTAAATATGAAAGCTCTAAAATTTGAAGGAGATTCTGGCGAAATAGTAAAAGAAGAGGAAATCCCAGAAAATTTAATTGAAAAAGCAAAAAAATGGAGGGGAAAAATGATAGAAAAAATTGTGGCTGAAGATGAAAAACTTTTAGAAAAATATTTAGCTAAAGAAGAAATTAAGGTAGATGAGTTAAAAGAAGTTTTAAGGAAAGCAGTTTTAAAATATAAATTAATTCCAGTATTTTGTGGATCCGCCCTAAAAAATAAAGGAATTCAGCCCCTGCTTGACGCAGTGGTTTATTATCTTCCTTGTCCCATTGATCTTCCTCCAGTGAAAGGAATTGATCCAAAAACTGGTAAAGATTTGGAAAGAAAAGCTTCAGATGAAGAACCCTTTGCCGCCTTAGCTTTTAAGGTTGCGACTGACCCTTACGTCGGTACTTTAACCTATTTCCGAGTTTATTCCGGTTCATTAAAAAAAGGTTCTTATCTGTTAAACACTACTAGCGGAGAAAAAGAAAGGATTGGCCGAATTTTAAGAATGCATGCGCAAGAACGGGAAGAGATTTCAGAAATTTTTACCGGAGATATTGCGGCTACGGTTGGTCTTAAAAAAACCTCTACCGGCCATACCTTATGTGATGAGGATCATCCTATTGTTTTAGAAAAGATTACTTTTCCTGAACCAGTAATTTCTATCCGAATTGAACCAAAAACAAAAGCTGACCAAGAAAAAATAAGCTTATCTTTAAGAAAATTATAGGAAGAGGATCCTACTTTTAAAGTAAAAGAAGATCCAGAAACTAGCGAAACAATTATTGCCGGAATGGGGGAATTGCATTTAGAGATCATTGTTGATAGAATGAAAAGAGAATTCAAAGTGGAAGGTTCGGTTGGAAAACCTCAAGTTGCTTATAAAGAAACCATTAAAGGGGAAGCCGAAGCTGAAGGAAAATATATTAGACAATCCGGAGGCAGGGGTCAATACGGCCACGTCTGGTTAAAAGTTGAATCTAAAAAAAGAGGGGAGGGCTTTGAGTTTATTGATGAAATAAAAGGAGGGATTATTCCTAAAGAATTTATTCCAGCAGTAAAAAAAGGAGTGAAAGAGGCAATGGACAAAGGAGTGGTGGCTAGTTATCCGATGGTTGATTTATCTGCTACTCTTTATGATGGGTCTTACCATGAAGTGGATTCTTCAGAAGTGGCTTTTAAAATCGCAGGTTCCATAGCTTTTCAAGCAGCTTCAAAGAAAGCAAAACCAATTTTACTTGAGCCGATAATGAAATTAGAAGTAATCGCTCCCTCTGAATTCTTTGGTGATGTAATTGGAAATCTTTCAGCTAGAAGAGGAAAGATTGAAGAAACTAAGGACAGGTTGAATTTAAAAGTAATTGATGCTAAAGTACCTTTGGCTGAAATGTTCGGTTACGCCACTGCTTTGAGAAGCTTGACTGAAGGAAGAGGAACCTTTATTATGGAATTTGCTTACTACGAAGAAGTCCCTCAGAATATCGCCCAAGAGATAGTTGAAGGGAAGAGAAAGTAACGGCGATGAGAATTTCATTCTCATCTTCACCTTCGCTCGGCTTTGCCCCACTCGGTAATTGACAAATTTTTTTGAAAATAATATTATATAAACAATATAATTAATTTAGGACTAGTGGTTTGTAGTTTGTATCTTGGGTTTCCTAGCTACCAACTACCAGCTACTGGCTACTAATAATATGGCAGGAAAAGAAAAATTTGTGAGAGGAAAACCTCACCTTAATATAGGTACCATTGGTCATGTTGACCATGGAAAGACCACTTTAACTGCGGCCATCCTTAAGATTATGAAAATGAAGGGTCTAACGGCTTCGG
Organism: uncultured Candidatus Saccharibacteria bacterium; assembly: GCA_964490315.1. Classification (GTDB taxonomy): domain Bacteria; phylum Patescibacteriota; class Minisyncoccia; order Minisyncoccales; family CAZBBD01; genus CAZBBD01. Next base: position 496 of record CAZBBD010000059.1, on the reverse strand, counting down.
AAAAGACTATAGAACAAATTGACTCAGCTCCAGAAGAAAAAGCCCGGGGTTTAACTATTAATATCTGTCACACCGAATATGAAACAGATAAAAGACACTATGCCTTAATTGACTGCCCTGGTCATGCTGACTACATTAAAAACATGATTACTGGAGCCGCCCAAATGGATGGAGCAATCTTAGTGGTGTCTGCTCCCGACGGCCCCATGCCTCAAACTAGAGAGCATATTCTTTTGGCTCGTCAAGTAGGATTGCCTTCAATAGTAGTATTTTTAAACAAATGCGATGCAGTAGAAGACCCCGAGATTGTTAATTTAGTTGAAAGCGAAGTAAGAGAGCTTTTAAAAAAATATAGTTTTCCTGGAGATGAAATTCCAGTAATTCGAGGTTCAGCTTTAAAAGCCTTAGAGGCGAAGTCTCTTGAAGAGGAAACCGCTAAGCCTATTTTAGATTTAGTTAACGCAGTAGACGATTACATTCCTGAACCGGTTAGAGA
>CAZBBD010000058.1:0-3289 GCA_964490315.1 uncultured Candidatus Saccharibacteria bacterium | reverse complement strand
TTTACTTCTGTATGTCTCCGGAAACAGGATTCCCAAAATTCTCAAAGAGATTAAAGCCGATGAAAAATTGGCGAAGACAAAAGTAATTCTTCTTTCCAATCTTGGCCAGAAGGAAGAAGTCGAAAAAGGATTATCGCTAGGAGCAACAAAATATTTAATCAAAGCTCGTTATACTCCAACCGAAGTAGTTAAAGAGGTTAAAAAAGTATTAACAAGTAACAAATAATAAGTAATAATGGCAGATTTTTCTTCTCAACTTAAAGAATTAATATCTTTAACAGTAAAAGAACAAGCTTCAGATATTTTAATTTCAGCTGGTTGCTACCCAACCCTAAGAATTAATGGGGCTTTAGTTCCTTTGACCAAGAAAGGAATTCTTACTTCTCAAGATACTCAAGGCTTGGCTCAGGAGTCAATGACTGAAGAGCAATACTTAAGATTTTTAAAGCAAAAAGAGATTGATTTTTCTTTTGATTTTAAAGGAGAAGTTAGATTTAGAGTGAATATTTTTTTCCAGCAAGGAAATATTTCCTGCGCTTTTCGCCAAATCCCAACCAAGATAAAAACCATTGAAGAATTGAATCTTCCCTCGTCCTTGTATGAATTTTGTCACCATAGTCAGGGATTTATTTTAGTTACCGGTCCTTCTGGCCATGGAAAATCAACTACTTTAGCTGCTTTAATTAGTGAAATAAATCATACTCGAGCTAGCCATATAATTACCATAGAAGACCCAATTGAATATGTTTTTAAAGATGACAGAAGCGTTGTTGAGCAAAGAGAGGTTTATCAAGATACTCTAAGCTTTACTCATGCCCTAAAATCAACCTTCCGTCAGGACCCCGACGTGATTATGGTTGGGGAAATGAGGGACTCAGAAACTATGGCTACGGCTATTACTGCTGCTGAAACTGGTCACTTAGTTTTTGCTACTTTGCATACTAATAATGCTTCCCAAACTATTCATCGAATCGTGGACACCTTTCCTCCCCAACAGCAAAGCCAAATCAAAGCTCAATTAGCTGGTTCCCTTTTTGGAGTAATTTCCCAGAGATTAATTCCTAGGGTTGGGGGGGGTTTAATCCCGGCCTGTGAAATAATGATTTCTACTCCAGCCGTAGCTAATTTAATTAGGGAGAACAAAATTCATGAAATTCCTTTAGTAATTGAAACCAGCGCTGAAATAGGGATGATATCTTTAAACAGGTCTTTAGCTCTTTTGGTTAAACAGAAAGAAATTTCTTTAGAAAATGCTTTGGTTTATTCTCTGGATCCAGCTGAACTAAGGACTTTAGTTAAAAGAAGATAATTAATTATGAAATTTAATTACAAAGCTCGAACTGAAGAAGGCGAAATTAAAATAGGAACGGTAGAGGCAGCTAATCGAGAAGCAGCCGTTGTTCTTTTGCAGAAATATAGGCTATTTATCACTTCTTTAGAAAGGATTAGCATTCTGCCGTTTTGGGCTAAAAAATTAAAGATTCCTGGGAGAAGTGAAATTTCCGGAAAGGAAATTGTAATGTTTTCTCGCCAACTTTCTATTCTCTTTAAAGCGAATGTTCCTTTAATTGCAGCCCTCCAAACCTTAGCCCTCCAAACCAGAAACCAAGTTTTTAGCGAGAAAATTTTAAAGATTACTGAAAAAGTAGAAGGAGGGATGAGTTTGTCTCAAGCTTTGTCCAGTTATCCCAAAATTTTTTCGCCATTTTATATCAGCATGGCTAAATCTGGTGAAGCTTCAGGAACTCTTTCTAAGTCTCTAAATTATTTAGCTGAGCATTTAGAAAAAGAGTACTACCTTTCTTCAAAGGTGAAAGGAGCAATGCTTTATCCAGCTTTTGTTCTATTTGTCCTATTGGTTATTTTTACTATTATTATCTTCTTTGTCCTCCCTCAATTAATCCCGATTTTAGAGCAAATAGAGGAACTTCCCATAATTACTAAAGTTGTAATCGTGCTTGGCGATTTTTTAAAAACAAAAGGCTGGATAATTATCCCCCCTTTTTTAGTTTTAATTATTCTTCTTTTAAAATACATCAAAACCCCTGAGGGAAAGGAAATATTTGACAGAATTTCAATCCGTTTGCCGGTAGTGGGTGGATTTATAAAACTGCTCTCTCTCACCCGTTTTGCAGAAAATTTAAGCACTTTAATTGCTGGAGGCTTACCAATTGCCACAGCCTTGGGGATTACTGGAGAAATAGTTGGCAATACAGTTTATAAAGGAATTATTTTAGAGACTCAAACTGAAGTGAGAAGGGGAACTCCAATTAGTTTGGTTTTGCGAAGATTTCCTGAACAGATTCCTCCGATGTTTGTTCAAATGACTGTAGTCGGAGAGAAGAGCGGGAGATTAGATTCAGCTTTGATGAATATTGTTACCTTTTATCGAAAAGAAGTAGATATGGGCTTAGATAGAATTTTAGGATTGCTTGAGCCGGTTTTAATTGTTGTTTTAGGAGCATTGGTGGGAGGATTTATCGCTTCAATTTTTCTTCCACTTTATCAAATGGGTGGAATGTAAAGTTGAGCAACTTGCGAGAGGGTCGCTCAAAGTTTTCCACAGCTTGACACCATTAATTTATGCTAAAATAAACAAAGTAAATAAAAAAGGTCGAAATCCAATTAACCCCGATAGTATAAATCTTTCGGATCTAACTACGGGCGAGCAATTAAAAAAATAATTAATTATGAAAAATAAAGGTTTTACCTTAATTGAATTATTGGTAGTAATTGCAATTATCGGAATTTTAGCCAGCATTGTTTTGGTTACTACTTCTTCGGCAAGGAATGCAGCTAACGCTAGCAAAGCTGTTGGTGATGCGAATTCAGTGATGATGGCTTTTGAAATGGCTAATACAGCTGGTTGCGGTGCTACAGCTGTACCGGGAGCAGGGGCTACTTTGACTGTGGGTGTAGCAATTAGTTGCAGCGGTGAAGACTATTTAAAGAAAACTCCAAGTCCTCCTACTGGTTATACATATAATATAGCTGCTGGCAACACATATGCTAGCTATATTTTGGAAGTCCTCGGGTTTAGTGATACTGATGTTCCAGCAACAGATGGTTTTGTATGTGAGGGAGGAAGTTGTTACTGTGAGACCGTCGGTGCGTGTAAAAAATAATAGTTGAAAAGATTTTTTCCGAATGAATTCTATTGAGATTTGATTTAGTAGCGACTGAACTAAAATTCATTTTAAATTTGTCCCGGCTTTGCCGGGACAAATTTTTTTATTTTTAAATTTAATATATTATTTTTTAAATCTGACATAAAATTTAATATAATTAA
>CAZBBD010000057.1:0-3385 GCA_964490315.1 uncultured Candidatus Saccharibacteria bacterium | reverse complement strand
GTCTATACGAAGGTGTTCCCCAAACAAAAAGGGGGAATTACGGCCAAGTTCTGCCAGATAAAATAACTATTTTTAGAAAGCCAATTGAAAGATGTGCCCGCTCCGAGAATGAAGTCCGAGAAATGGTTAAAAACACTGTCTGGCACGAAATTGCCCATCATTTTGGAATGGATGAAAAGAGAGTAAGGGAGGCAGAATCCCGCCGCCGAAAAACTTGACAAATTTTTTAATATCTATCATAATTTGAGTCGAGGCAAAAATGATCTTTGACATTTAAGTAAATTAATTAAAAAGGAAAGTTCTTTCAAAAATATTTTAGTATTGGTAAAGGAGGGAAATGGAACAAAAAGCTATTAAGAAAGAAATTATCTCAACCATAGAGAGATTAGAAGGACTTAGCAGTATTTATGAATTGGGTAATAAATTAGGACTGAATAAAATTGTTTTAGCCAGACGGCTGGCTAAGATAGATTTTGAACAGGAGAATAAAAAAAGGGAAGAGGCAGGAAAACCTCCTTTAAAAATTCTTCATCACACATCATTAAAAGCACAAAGAAGAATAATTGCTGTCCTTGAGAAGAAAGGAGGGGAAGCGTCTATTAAAGAAATAGCTCAAGAATTAGGAAGGGACAGGAGAACTATTCGCAATGATACAAAGAAGATGGACTTTGAATTGATTAATCAGTGGCGAAGAAAGCAAAAAAAATCTCCGCTCGCAGTAGTTCGTCATTCAAAGACTAAAGTTCAGGGCCATATAGCAAAGATGGAGAAAGAGAAAACATTACCCATTATTATTGTACCTCACCGGGGAAAAATAGATGAACCACCTAAAACTCAAGCTGAAAAGAACGAGGAATCTAAAGAAATAGAACCTGAATCATTTCGAGAATATCCCCAAATGATTATTGATGAAGCTAATAAAACCGAGAATCCTTTAGAAACAGCTAGGCAACTTGGCGAAATAAGAAAAGCCCTTATTGCAGAAGGATGCCCGCGTGCCCAGGCCACTTTATTGACATGTCGATTTAAAGAGCCCGAGAAAGCTTTAAATTCCTTTAAGAGCGGCTCTTAAGAAAAAAGGGCTAATCAGTCTGGATCAGCCCTTTTAAATTTTAAGGATGAAAGACTTATTCACTTCTTCTTACATATTCGCCGGTTTGAGTATTTATTTCAATAATGTCTCCTTCTTTGATAAATAAGGGGACATTTATTTTAGTTCCAGTTTCTAAAGTAACTGTTTTTGTTCCGGGCTCAGCCCGACCACCCTTAATCCCCGGCGGAGCTTCAATTACTTTTAAATTAGTTTTTATTGGCAGAGAGATATCGACTATTTTTTCCTTAAAACTTATCCCTTCTATAATTTGGTTCGGCTTTAAAAATCGGCTTCCTTTTCCAATTTGCCCTGAAGTTAAATCAAATCTTTTTGAAGGGTTGTTTTTTTCACAAAAAAAATATTTATCTCTATGCTGATACAAATATTTTACTTCAATCTTTGAAATTTCGGCTTCTTCAAAAGTATCTGAAGGATGGATAGTCTTAGAGATAATATTTCCAGTAATCAAATTTTTTATTTTGGTTTGAACCGTTGAGCCTCCTCTTCCTTTGAATAAAAAAGAGCTTTCTATAACTTCATAGGGTTCTTTGTTAAAAATAAACCTTACTCCCTTTTTTAAATCAGTATGAGTCAACATGTTTTTATTCTTCCCTTTTTAATTAAAGAAAGTAAAATCGAAGTTGTCAAAACTATTAAAATTAGCCCTAAAGAAAAAACTAAAGGAATCAGATAAAATTCTGATAGAATCATTTTAATTCCGATAAAAATTAGCAAAATTATTACTCCTTTTTTTAAATAAATAAATTTTGGCAAAAAACCAGCCAAGACAAAATAAAGAGCCCTCAAGCCCAAAATAGCAAAAGCATTAGAGGTATACGCTATGAAAGGATCTCTGGTGATAGAAAGGACTGCTGGTACCGAATCTAAAGCAAAGACTAAATCTGAACTCTCAATTAAAACCAGAACTACAAAAAGAGGAGTTAAATAAATTAGCTTTCCTTTTTTTATAAAAAATTTACCTTCTTTAATGTCTTCAATTAAGGGAGCAATTTTTTTAATAATTCTTAAAAATAAATTTTTTTCAGGATCCACTTTTCCCTCTTTTTGAAAAATCATTTTAATTCCGCTGAAAATTAAAAATCCACCAAAAATAAAAAATAAAAAGTGGAAAGTTTGTAAAAGCCAAATCCCGCCAAAGATAAAAATTGCCCTCATTAAAAAAGCTCCTAAAATTCCCCATTTTAAAACTTTTTGTTGTAAATGAAAAGAAAGGTCAAAGTAGGAAAAAATAAGTAAAAAAACGAAAAGGTTATCCAAACTTAAAGATTTCTCTAATAAATAAGCAGTAAAAAACCCTAAAGCCGCCTGGGAGCCAAGGAAAAAGTAAATTAAGAGGTTGAAAAATAAAGCTAAAAGAATCCAACCAATCGTCCAAAAAGAAGCCTCTTTCAAAGAAAGGCTCCTCTTTTTACCTAATCGATAAAGATCAAAAAAAACTGCTCCGGAAATAAGAAAGGAAAATAAAATCCAAAAAATTTGAGAAGTAGAAATCACAGATTATTTTAAAATTGTTCCAATAAAGTCGCTATGGCCTCTTAAAAAATCTTCGGAATTAGCTGGTCTTTTTCCTTCTAACTGTAATTTTTCAATTACTAAAATATCTTTTTCACAGCAGACGCCAATTTCATTTTGAGGAACAACTAAAATTTTCCCCAGCGGATATTTTTTTGTTCCTTTCCCGTTGTCAAACTTATATATTCTTACTTTTAAAATCTTTATTTTTAAAAACATATTTTTAAGTATCTGCCAGTTAGTCCAACTTCCCGGCCATGGCCGAAGGGCTCTAATTTGTCTTTCAATTTCTTCTGCTGATTTTTTCCAGTTAACTTTACCGTCCTCTTTTTTAAAAATTTTAGTATAAGTAGCCCTTGATTCATTTTGGGCTCTCGGCTTAATTTCGCCTTTTACCCACTTAGGAATAGTCTCAACAAGCAACTTTGCTCCTAAGTTGGCAAGTTCTTCAGACAATTCTTCGGAAGTAATTTTCTCATTGGAAATTGGGAATCGGGAATTGGAAATTATTTCACCATGATCCATTTTCTCATCCATTAAGATTATAGTTACTCCAGTTTCTTTTTCTCCGTTTAAAATCGCAAATTGAATAGGGGAAGGACCTCGATGCTTTGGCAAAAGCGAAGGATGAACATTTAACGAACCAAATTTTGGAATATCTAAAATTTCTTTTGGTAAAATTTGACCATAAGCAGCGACAATAATCAGATCGGGTTTAAGATTTAAGATTTCAGATTTCAGATTTAAAATTTTTTCTGG
>CAZBBD010000056.1:0-3425 GCA_964490315.1 uncultured Candidatus Saccharibacteria bacterium | reverse complement strand
GCTGGAGTTTCTCCCTCAAAAATTAAAGGCACCTCAGCTGTTACTTTTTCCTCTAATCTTGGCTGATAAAAATCAACATGGATAGGTTCTTCGGTTAAAGGGTCTAATTTAACTTCATGAATTAAGACTAAAAACTTTTTTTTATCAACCCTTCGATCTTTACTTAGGGTTGATGCCGAGCTTGTCGAAGTATCAACTTCGAGAGAGATCAAAGAACTCTCTCCAGCTTCTTTATAAAGCTTTTCAAATTCTTTCAAATCAATTTCTAAAGGCAAGTTTTTTATTTTTGGCCCATACAAAACTCCAGGCAAAATACCCTTTTTTCTAAGAACTTTTACTTGTTTTCCAAGAATTTGACGAATCCTTGTTGGTAAGATTAACATTATTTTTCTTTAACCATGAATTGATTAGAATAAAACCTTTTGCTTTCTCTAAAACCTTGACCGACTTTACAGTCAATACAAACCGGTACTGCGATTTGATAAAGACCAGCTTCAAGTTTGGATAGAATAAGCTCAAAGGCTTTAACTTGGTTCGATTCAATACATTTTTCTACCAAGTCTGGTTTTTGGCATTTCCCGTAAAGACAGCTTTTCCAATTTTCCTTCTTTTCTTCTAAAAAATAGGGGTAACAGGAAGAAAAACAAATATTTTTTACCAGATTATTTCTAATGATTATTTTAGGAGCTTCCCATAATTTATAGCCGGTTCGATCGGTAGTAATCATTACCCTCTGAGAACTTTTCCATATAAAACCAAAAACTACAATTAAGGAAATTACTACTAAAATTCCAATAAAAATTTTTTTATTCACGTTTCTACTTTTTTTTAATGATGAATCTTTTTCCCAGGGCTTTTAGGGTTTCAGTCACCCCGGTATATTCTAATTCTGACATCGAGAGCATGGCTGCCCCAGAAAACCCCTGCCTTCTTATTTCCTCTGCTTTTCGAGAAACATTACTACGGACATAATCCCAGTAGGGATGATCAAAAACATCAGCCGGTTCAGTTAATTTTCCTCCTCTAACACAAAAAGCTAAGCAATTCACTACTGGTGGCCCATCAAAAAATGAGATAGAGGAATTCTTCTTAACCGGCATTAAGGGACCTACATGGGACCCCCGCATAAAACCAGCAACATAATGCCCAATAGTATAGGGAGAAAGTATTTCGCCGGTAGCCGGAAAACTATGCTGGGCTCTAACTAACATTACCGGATCATCTTTTCCTACGTATTTGCCGGCAATATTATGCAATCTGGTGGTACTGGCTGATGCTGCCTGCTCACCAGTAGCCCTTGACCATATACTTTCTACTACAAACCTTCCATTATCTCTCAATAAAGCAGCAATGTCATAGGTTTCTTCGGGAGTATTTAATTCAATAATTTTATCTGCTTCAGTAAAAGCTACATCCATAATGACAAATTTAAATCCTTTCTTAATTTTCGGAGACAATATTAAACCCGGAGTATACATCGGGTCAGTAAAGGTTAAATATAGAGGTAAATTATAGGCACCGGGTTCAGTTTTATCTGCAGCAAACATCAAAAAGGGTTCAGCTGGCCTTTCTTCAATTTCCATTTCAGCAACGGCTGGGCCCATTCCTCTCACATTTCCCGAAAAGGTTTCTTTTAATAAGTCTTGGCCTGCCCCATATAATCCTTGGGCCTTGGCCATTTTAGTCCCAGCAATAAAAGCATCCCAACAAAGCTTATGAACTTTTGTATCAAGTACTCCTCTTTTGTGAGTAGATAAAATAGCGACATCATCACCAGTATGGCCAACATAAGAATCAATTATTAATCCCTTCCCTTTTTCTTTCACATAATTTTCAACCGCTCCCAAAAGTTTTTGAGAAGGTTTAACGTGCCCCCCAATACTCCCAATATCAGCTTTGATTATACTTAAAGTAATTTTTGGCATAATTTTTGGTAATTTAATATTTCTTATTTTTTCGACCTTTTAGTTGTTCTTCTTTTTTTGCCAAAATTAATATTGTTTTAATTACTGAGCCCGGATTCAGAGAAATTGACTCAATCCCTTCTTTAACTAAAAATTCAGCAAATTCTGGGTAGGTACTAGGTGCCTCGCCGCAAATTCCACTATATTTTTTCTTCAAATTACAAAGCTTTATTACCTTACTTATTATTTCCTTTACCGCCTCATTTCTTTCATCGCCAATCTGAGCAATTTGAGCATTATCTCTATCCATTCCTAAGGTTAATTGAGTTAAATCATTGGAACCGATGCTCATTCCATCAAAAATCTCTAAAAATTCTTCAGCTAAAGTAACATTCGAAGGGATTTCGCACATTACAATTACTTTTAAACCATCTTTTCCTTTTTCCAATCTATTTTTTTTCATTAAATCCAGAACTTTTTTACCTTCCTCCACTGTCCGGCAAAATGGAACCATAGGCACTATGTTTTTAAGCCCAAAAACTTCTCTGGCTCTTTTCACAGCCTTTACTTCCATTTCAAAAGCTGGCCTAAATTTTTCATCATAATATCTTGATGCTCCTCTCCAGCCTAACATTGGATTTTCTTCTTCTGGCTCAAAAAGTTCCCCTCCAATTAAGGCTTTATACTCATTGGTTTTAAAGTCAGAAAACCTAACAATTACTTCTCTTGGCCAAAAAGCAGCTGCAATCTGGGCTATTCCCTCAGCAAGTTCTTTAATGAAATATTGTTTCTTGTCTTTATAGCCAACCGTAATTTCATTAATTTTTTTCTTCAACTTCTTATTTTTTATTTTATTAAAATAATAAAGGGCTAAAGGATGAATTCTAATTTTCTCAGCAATAATAAATTCCTCTCTGGCTAATCCTACTCCCTGGGCCGGCAAAAAAGAAGTTTTGAAAGCAATTCCTGGAGCACCAATATTAACCATTATTTTCGTCCTTAACTTTGGAATTTTTTTTAGATTATAATTTTTGACCTTATATGGAACTTCCCCAAAAAATATTCTTCCTTTAGGTTGAGTACAATCTACGGTCACATTTTGACCAGTCTTTAAAACTTTACTTGCTTTTTGGCTACCGACAATACAAGGTACCCCAAGCTCACGGCTAATTATCGCAGCATGGCAGGTCTTACTACCTTCATCGGTTACAATAGCTGAAGCCAGAGGAAATATGCTAACCCAATCCGGATCGGTCATCTTGGTTACTAAAACTTCTCCTTTCCTGAATTCAGAAATTTTAGATATGTCTGGAACAACTCTCACCTTTCCTTCACCAATCTTATCTCCAACAGCTAAACCAGTTAAAACTGGAGACTTTTTAGTGACAATTTCATATTCCTGATAAAGTCCAGCTATTTCTGAAGCATACACAGTTTCCGGTCTTGATTGAACAATAAATAACTGGCCAGTTTTTCCATCTTTTGCCCACTCGATATCTTGAGGTCTTTTGTAATATTCCT
>CAZBBD010000055.1:0-3441 GCA_964490315.1 uncultured Candidatus Saccharibacteria bacterium | reverse complement strand
AAATCAAAACCTCTTTGCCAAATTAAGTATAAAAAATAAAAAGAAAGTAAAGAGGGAATAATTGCTCCCCCTAAATTAATAACAATACCTTGAACTCCCATTTTTGGTGCTCGGAACAGGCCAAAAAAAATAGGTTTTTTTACATAAATTAATTTCTTTTTAGTCAAGGGAATATTAATGGAAGAACCAATAAGGATTATAAAAAGTATTAATAAAGCTGCATTTGATGAAATCCCCAATTTTTCAAAACTGAGAGCAACAATATGAAAATAGCCCAAAATAAACAAAATGGGCAAAAGTAAAATAAAAATGAGGAAAATTAAACAACCAACAGGCAAGAAAAACATGGATTAGCCATATTTTGGCCAGCAACAATTTTTATATTTTTTCCCGGAGCCGCAAGGGCAGGGGTCATTTCGGCCAACCTTAGCTGGGCGGCCAAGAGGTTGTGATCTTGGAGCAGAGGAACTAACCGGGGAAACTTCAGCTGACTGTGGTACTAAACTAACCTTGAGGATAGTATTAGCAACGGTTGACTCTATTGTAGAAAGTAATTGCTGGAACATCTTGTGTCCTTCATTTTTATACTCAACCAGAGGATCTCTTTGACCATAAGCTCTTAATCTTACTGAATCTCTTAAGTGCTCCATATTTTCCAAATGGTCCATCCAAAGCATATCTAAAGTTCTTAAAAAGATAATCTTTTCAATTTTTCTCATATTTTCTTCGCCAACCTCTTTTTCTTTTTTTTGATAATCTTCTTCAGAAATGCCCGCTTTTTTTACCACCTCCAACATTAAGGAGTTTAGCTCCTTTTTTTGGGATTTTTCCAGTATCTCTCTTCTCTTTTTGTAAATAACTTCTCGGTGTTTATTTAATACATTATCATAATCTAATAAATGTTTTCTTGCGTCAAAATTCATTCCCTCAATTTTTGATTGCGCGCTTTCAATTGCCCCAGAAACCAATTTGGCTTCAATCGGCTGGTCCTCTGGAATTTTTAAAATATTCATTAAAGATTTTATTCTGTCTGAGCCAAAAATTCTCAATAAATCATCTTCCAGGGAAACAAAAAATTGAGAAGAGCCAAGATCTCCCTGCCTGCCCGTCCTTCCTCTTAATTGATTATCAATTCTCCTGGCTTCATGTCTTTCAGTACCAATTACATAAAGCCCGCTAAGTTCTATAATTTCTTTCTGTCTATCTTTATTTGGCGGATTGCCTCCTAAAATTATGTCAACTCCCCTCCCTGCCATATTAGTAGCTACAGTAACTTGACCCATTTTTCCAGCTTGGGCAATAATTTCTCCTTCTCTTTCATGGTTTTTAGCATTTAAAATTTGATAAGGAATCCCTTCTCTATCTAACAATTTTCCTAAATATTCATTTCTTTCAACCGATCTTGTTCCTACTAAAATCGGCTGGCCCCTTTGATTTCTTTCTTTTATTTCCCTAATTAATGCTCTAAATTTTCCGGCTTCAGTTTTATAAATTCTATCTGGCAAATCGTCTCTTATCATTGGTAAATTAGTTGGAATAATAATTACTTCTAAGCCATAAACTTTATCAAATTCTTCAGCTGAGGTAGTAGCGGTTCCGGTCATCCCAGCTAATTTTTTATAAAGGCGGAAATAATTTTGGAAAGTGATAGAAGCTAAAGTCATCGATTCTGGCTGAACGCTTACTCCTTCTTTAGCCTCAATAGCCTGATGCAAACCACCCGACCACCTTCTTCCCGGCATCAGTCTCCCAGTAAATTCATCAATGATAATAATTTGGTCATTTTTAACTACATAGTCTCTATCTTTTTTAAACATCGCTTCGGCTCTTAGAGCCTGTTCTAAATGATGCAAATATTTTATCCCTTTCTCTTCATAGATATTTCCTAATCCTAAAATTTTTTCAATTTTATTAATTCCCCCCTCAGTTAGAGTTACTGCCTTCATTTTTTCATCAATTTCATAATCAGTAGCTGGATTCAATTTAGGAATTATTCTAGCAAATTCTTCATAATGTTTTGAAGATTCACTATCTGGAGCAGAAATAATCAGAGGAGTTCTGGCTTCATCAATTAAAATTGAATCTACTTCATCAACGATGGCAAAATTAAATCCTCTTTGAGCTTGATCTCCTAAATCATAAACCATATTATCTCTTAAATAATCAAAACCAAATTCATTATTTGTTCCATAAGTAATATCGGCTAAATAGGCCTCTTTTCTGGAAACCGGCTTTAAATAATCTTCCACGACCTTAAATCCTCCTAATTCATCTCTAATTTTATCTTCTTCTTCAGTTGGCTTTTTATAATCTGGATTATATAAAAAAGACTGGTCGTGATTTAAACAACCTATGCTTAATCCTAAAAGATGATAAATCTGTCCCATCCACACTGTATCCCTTCTGGCTAAATAATCATTAACCGTAACCAAATGAGCTCCTTTCCCTTCTAAAGCATTAAGGTATAAAGGTAAGGTAGCAGCTAAGGTTTTCCCCTCTCCGGTTTTCATTTCAGTAATTTTTCCTTGGTGCAAGACAATTCCACCAATTAGTTGACAATCAAAATGTCTCTGCTTTAAGCTTCTTTTAGCAGATTCCCTAACTACAGCAAAAGCTTCTGGCAGTATATCGTTTAAACTTTCTCCTTTTTTTAACCTATTCTTAAAGTCAGAGGTTTTTTCTTTTAGTTCCTCATTAGAAAATTTCTCGAATTCTGGTTCGAGCTTATTTATTTTATCAATCAAGGGCTGCAATCTCTTTAAATATTTTTCATTTGAGTCACCAAAAATTTTATTAATAACCCCCATGATATTATTTTAATTTTTCTTTTAGATATTTTGGTAAAGCTGCTGAGGTAAAATGAATTTCTGGAGAATAATATTTTAAATTCAATTTTAGTTTTTTGAATTTTTTTTCAATATCTCTTAAAGTTAATTTTCCCAAATTAAATTCTGAGCCTATAGTAAAACTATATTCAGTTGAGCATTGATAACAAGGAACACAAGCCTTATGGATTTCAACAAATGGAAATATCTTTTTTAATTTTTTATAAATGTTTCTCAAATGAGAAAATTGTTCAAAAAAACAACCACTCTGGATACTAAAAATTCCATTTTTGGTTAATGTTTTGGGAACATCTCGATAAAAATTTTTAGAAAAAAGGCCAAGGGAGGGCCCTAAAGGATCAGTTGAATCAATAATAATTATGTCAAAGAAGTTTTTATATCTTTTTATAAATTTTAACCCATCTTCAATAAATATTTTCGCTCTTTTATCTTTAAAAGCTTCCTTGGAAACAAAAGGTAAATATTTTTGAGAAACTTCTATCACTTTTTTATCAATGTCTACTAAACAAACTTCTTTTATTGGATGTTTTAAAACTTCTCTTAGCACGCCCCCATCTCCTCCTCCGATAATTAAAACTTTTTGGGGACGGGGATG
>CAZBBD010000054.1:0-3605 GCA_964490315.1 uncultured Candidatus Saccharibacteria bacterium | reverse complement strand
TGGTTAAAGAACTAACTGGTTTGATTATAGGAAATGGTTTTGAACCTAAAATTAAGCCAGAAGCATATATCGCTTCAGTGGTAGCAGATAGATTTTCATGACCTCAAAAGAATTAAGAAAAAAGTTCTTGGAATTTTTTGAGAAAAAGGGACATAAAATTGTGCTTTCCTCTTCGCTTGTTCCGAGTGATCCCAGTGTTTTATTTACCACGGCTGGAATGCAGCAATTTAAGGAATATTTTCTGGGAAAAGAATCGCCTTATGGAAAAAATGTCGCCTCTTGCCAGAAATGCTTTCGTACTTCTGATATTGAAGAAGTGGGGGATAACAAACATCTGACATCTTTAGAAATGTTAGGAAATTTTTCTTTCGGCGACTACTTTAAAGAAGGGGCAATAAAATTAGCTTATGAGTTTCTTTTTAAAGAATTAAAATTACCATTAAAAGATGCTGTTTTTACTGTTTTTGAAGGGGATAAAGCGGTTCCTTTTGATGAAGAGTCTTTTTTAATTTGGAAAAAATTGGAAATACCAGCAAATAAAATAAAAAAATACCCAAAATCAGAGAATTTCTGGGGTCCGACCGGAGAAGAAGGACCCTGCGGGCCAACTACCGAAATTTACTTTAGAGATATTGAAATTTGGAATTTAGTTTTTAATGAATATTATCAAGACAAAAACGGGGGATTAACTCTTTTGAAGCAAAAAGGAGTGGATACCGGAATGGGATTTGAAAGATTGGTAATGGTTAGCCAGCAAAAATCCTCCGTTTATGAAACCGATTTATTTTTACCACTAATCAAGGAAATTGAAAAAAAGTCTTCTACAAACTACAAGCTACAAACTACAAGCTACAGGATAATTGCCGACCACATTAGAGGGGTAGTTTTTTTAATTTCAGAAGGAATTTTTCCTTCCAACGTTGAAAGAGGATATGTTTTAAGAAGAATTTTGCGAAGAGCGATTCGATACGGAAAAATTTTGAATTTGTCGAAAAACTTCTTAATTCCATTAGCTCAAAAAGTGATTGAAACTTACAAAGGTATTTATCCGGAACTCAGGTCTAAGGAGGCGGAGATTTTAACTATTATTCAAAAAGAGGAAGAAAAATTTGAAAAAACTTTAACCCAAGGCTTAAAGCAATTTGAAAAGATTGGAGCAAAAGGTAAAATTAGTGGTATTGATGCTTTCCATCTTTTCGACACCTATGGGTTTCCTTTAGAATTAACGGTTGAATTGGCTAAAGAAAAAAAACTGGAAGTTGATAAAAAAGGTTTTGAGGAAGCTTTTGAGAAACATCGAGAAATTTCCAGAGCCGGAGCAGAAAAGAAATTTGGAGGGGTAGGAAAGGAAACGGGTTTAAAATCTGCCAAACTTCATACCGCTACTCATCTTTTACATGCTGCTTTGAGAGAAATTTTAGGTTCCCACGTAAAACAAATGGGTTCAGATATCACTCCCCAGAGACTACGGTTTGATTTTTCCCACCCCCAAAAAATGACAGAAGAGGAAATAAAAAAAGTTGAAGATTTGGTTAATCAAAAAATTAAAGAAGATTTAGAAGTAAAGAAAGAAGAAATGCCTTATGAAAAAGCAATTAAGCAGGGAGCCCTCGCTTTCTTTAGAGAAAAATACCCAGAAAAAGTAACAGTTTATTTTATCACCGAGTCTCCGAAGGAAGCAAGGGTGAAGATGAGAACGAAGTTCTCATCGCCTAAAGTTTTTTCAAAAGAAATCTGTGCTGGTCCTCATATTAAGAGAACTTCAGAACTTGGTCGATTTAAAATTATCAAAGAAGAATCATCTGGGGCTGGAATTAGAAGAATTCGGGCTATTTTAACTCCGCCTTCTATACGATAAAGTTTGATTCATTTGGCTTAGAGGGCGAGGTTTGATATAATTTAATTATGAATAAAAAGATATTTGATATTTTACCACCAAAAGAAACACCTGCTACTTTTCCGAAAGTAGTGGAGAAGGAAAAACCTAAAGCTCAAGCCCCAAAATTATCTTTTCAAAGAGAAGGTTCTAAAGGAAAAAAATGGGTTATTCTTGTTTCAATTGTTATAATTTTTATCGGAATTTCTTGTTATTTTACTCTATCTAAGGCTGATATAGAAATCTGGCCGGAGGCCGAATCCCAAACTTTCGAAACAAAATTAACAATAGATGAAAGCGTGAGTCAACCTGATTTTTTAACTGAAGTTATTCCCGGAGAGATTTTTGAAACCGAGCAAGAGATTTCTCAAGAGTTTCCCTCTTCCGGCAAAGTTTTAAAGAAAGCAGAAGGGAAAATTAGGCTTTACAATAACTATACTACTAAGTCCGAGACTTGGTTAAAGGGAACTCGTTTTGTTTCTGCAGAAGGTAAATTATTTAAATCAAAATCAAAAATATTTGTTCCTGGAGCAAAACTAGAGAGGGGTAAACTTGTTCCAAGTTATACTGATGTAGAAGTAATTGCATCAGAACCCGGAGCTGATTATAATATCGGCCCTTCTACATTCTCTATTTATGTTTATCGGGGAACTTCTAAATATACTAAATATTGGGGCGAATCTTCTAAAGCGATGGTTGGGGGGGGTGAAGCTTCCCAGGTTACCCAGGACGATTTAGATCAAGCAAAAAAAGTTCTCACCGAAAAAATAACAAAAGAATGTCAAGCTTTCTTAAAAAATGAAACCCCTTCAGAGTTTAAATTATTAGAAGATGCTTTAAAGACAGAGATTATTGAAGATTCTTCTTCAGCTAAGGTGGGGAATGAATTAGAAACTTTTAGTTTCCAGATTAAAACTAAATCAAAAACTTTAGCATTCAAAGAAGAAGATGTTAAAAATTTTGCTAAAGATCTTATTCTTTCTCAAATTTCTAAGGATAAGGACCTTTATCAAAAAAGTTTGGAAATAAACTATTCTCTTCAATCAATAGATTTAGATTCCAATCAGGGAGAGATGGTTTTGAACTTAAAATTATCAGCTAAAATTTATTCCCATATTGCTCTGGAAACTTTAAAAGAAATGTTAAAAGGAAAGTCATTGGGAGAAACCCGGATTGTTTTAAACAATCAACCTCAAATTACTAAAGTTCAAGTAAGATTTTGGCCATTTTGGGTAAGAAAAGTCCCAGAGAACCCTGATAAAATTAAGATAAAACTAAATCTTGACTAATTTAAATAATTTTGTTACACTAAATAATTATCTAAATGTTTAACCCTAAAAAAAATGTTTTTAGAAAAACAGGGATTGTTTTGGAAACTCTACCCAGCACTCATTTTCGAGTGAAGTTAGACGAAGGAGGAGAAATTATTGCCCATCTCGCTGGAAAATTAAGAATACATCGAATTAAAATCTTATCAGGGGATCGGGTAACGGTAGAAATGAGTCCTTATGATAACAAAAGGGGAAGAATAGTTTACAGAGGAAAGTAACCAGTAATTAGTAACGAGTAACGAGTAACGAGGGACGAGTAACGGGGAAAGGTTCGCCTTTGGCGGACAGCACTTACCGGTTACTGGTTACTCGTTACCGGTCACTGTTTTAATGAAGGTTCGCTCATCAGTTAAAAAAATTTGTAAAGATTGTAAAATCGTCCGAAGAAAAGGACGGGT